>CALGFH010000312.1 GCA_937881255.1 uncultured Actinomycetes bacterium | reverse complement strand
TGCGCGGCCGGCGCCCGGCCACCAGCATGGAGCTGGCCGACCTGATCCTCGAGGAGGCCAAGGTGGCGATCGTGCCCGGCGAGGCCTTCGGCGCCCCCGGCTACGCCCGCCTGTCGTACGCGCTGGGCGACGACGACCTGATCGAGGGGGTCACCCGCATCGCCAAGCTGCTGGCCGAGAGCCGCCCCGCCTAATCCCCGGCGACCAGGTCGATCTCGACGACGGCCAGGGAGCGCTCACCGTCGGTGAGGGTCAGGGTGAGGGTGCGCGCGCCCTTCGGGAACGCGGGCCGGAAGCCTTCCTGGATGACGTGGAGCAGGCGGCCGCCCCCGTGGGCCATGCCCATCACCTCGTAGGCGGTGTCGGCGTCGTCGGCGATCCGCCAGTCGAGACTGGGGAACATCGGGGGACCGTGGGGCTCCTCCGGCAGCAGGACGTAGCGGAGGTCCAGCCAGCCCGACCAGACCTCCAGCGAGATCAGCACCACCCGGAAGTCCTGGCCCCGGTAGACCTCGCGGGCCAGCGGCACCACCCGGACCAGCTCGGCCGGCTCCTCGCTGTAGATGCCGGGGCCGCCGGCGACCATCGCCGCGGCCTGCTGCTGGGTGATCCGGGTCGACATGCCCGCGATCTGCTCGGGCTGGGTCCCGCCGGCGTAGCCGGCCAGGAGCTGGATGACCTGCTGGCGGACCCGGTCGAGGCTGCCGCCCTCCTTGACCAGCACCTGGGCGGCCACCCCCCCGCCCTCGCGGATCAGCCCGAGCAGGATGTGCTCGGTCCCGATGTAGTTGTGGCCGAGCGACATCGCCTCGCGCAGCGACAGCTCCAGGACCTTCTTGGCCCGCGGCGTGAACGGGATGTGGCCGGTGGGCGCCTCGTCGCCGTGGCCGACGATCTCCTGGACCTGGGTCCGGACGGCCTCCAACGAGATGTCCAGCGCCTCCAGCGACCGGGCCGCGACCCCGTCGCCCTCGTGGATGAGCCCGAGCAGGATGTGCTCGGTGCCGATGTAGTTGTGGTTGAGGTGCCGGGCCTCCTCCTGGGCGAGCACGACCACCCGCCTGGCCCGGTCGGTGAAACGCTCGAACATCGGCAGCCGCCTTCCCGCGCGTTCCCGTGCGCGCAATTCCCGCAAAGCCTACGCCGACGGCTCAGCGCCTGCGGGCGGCGTGGCGCTCCACCGCCAGGTCGACCAGGCGGGCGACCAGGTCCGGGTAGGCCAGGCCGGAGGCGGCCCAGAGCATCGGGAACATGCTCTTGGGCGTGAACCCGGGGATGGTGTTGACCTCGTTGAGCAGGACCCGCCCGGTCGCCTCCTCGTAGAAGAAGTCGACCCGGGCGAAGCCCTCGCAGTCCAGCGCCTGGAAGGCGCGCAGCGACAGCTCCCGCACCTGGGCCCTGACGCCCTCGGGGACCTGGGCCGGGATCTCCAGCTTGAGCGCGTCGTCCAGGTACTTGGCCTCGAAGTCGTAGAACTCGTGGCTGGGGATGACCTCGCCGACCACGCTGGCCTCGGGGCGGTCGTTGCCCAGGACCCCGCACTCCAGCTCGCGGGCGGCGATGCCCTGCTCGACCAGGGCCTTGTTGTCATGGGCGAAGGCGGCGCCCAGGCCGGCGGCCAGCTCGTCCGGGGTCTTGACCTTGGAGATGCCGATGGAGGAGCCGAGCCGGGCCGGCTTGGTGAACACCGGGTAGGTCAGGCGCCCGGCGACCTCGGCGGCCACCCGCTCGGGGCCGGCCTCCCAGTCGCGCTCGGGGACGACCAGGTACGGGCCCTGGGGCAGCCCGGCCTGGGCCAGCACCACCTTGGCCATGGCCTTGTCCATGGCCAGGGCCGAGGCGAGCACGCCGCTGCCCACGTACGGCAGGTCGGCCAGCTCGAACAGCCCCTGGACGGTGCCGTCCTCGCCCAACGGCCCGTGCAGGATGGGGAACACCACGTCGACCCCGCCGACGCCCTCCTCGGGCCGGACCGCCAGCTCCCGGCCGGCCGCCTCGACCTCGGGCAGGGTGCCGTCGGAGGCGGTCAGCTCCAGCGGGGAGCGGTCGGGCAGCAGCCAGGCGCCGTCGCGGGTGATGGCGATCGGGACCACCTCGAAGCGGTCGGGGTCGAGCGCCTCCATGACCGAGCGGGCCGACACCACCGACACCTGGTGCTCGGCCGAGCGGCCGCCGTACAGGATGGCCAGCCGGGTCCTTGCCATGACCTACGCCACCTCCAGGGCTCGGGTGAAGTCCTCGGCCAGGTCGGCCCCGTCCTCCAGGCCGACCGAGACCCGCACCATGCCCTCGCCGATCCCGGCCGCGGCCAGGGCGTCGGGCGAGAACTGGCGGTGGGTCGTGGACGCCGGGTGGGAGACCAGCGTCTCCACCGAGCCGAGCGAGGCGGCCAGCTTGGCCACCCGGGTCGCCTCGATGAAGCGCCGGCCGGCCTCCCGGCCGCCCTCCAGGTCGAAGCTGAGCATGCCCGGGCCGCCGTCGAGCAGCTTGCCGGCCAGCCCGGCCGTCGGGTGGCCGGGCAGGCCGGGCCAGTAGACGCGGGCCACCTTGGGGTGGGCGTCCAGCAGCTCGGCCAGCTGGCGGGCGTTGGCGCCGTGGGCCCGCATGCGCAGGGACAGGGTCTTGACCCCGCGCAGGACCAGCCAGGCGGCGAACGGGTCGGGCGAGGCGCCGAGCTCGATCATGGTCCGCCAGGCGGTGTCGTGGCGCTCCGGCTCGGCGAACAGGGCGACGCCCCCGACCACGTCGCTGTGCCCGCCCAGGTACTTGGTGGCCGAGTGGACGACCACCGCCGCCCCGTGCTCGATCGGCCGGCACAGGTACGGCGTGGCCACGGTGTTGTCCACAACCAATGGCACGTCGGCGGCCGCGGCGACCTCGGCCAGGGCCGGGAGGTCGGCCACGGTCATGGTCGGGTTGGCGATCGTCTCGGCGTAGATGGCCCGGGTGGTAGGGCGCAGGGCGGCCCGGACGGCGGCCGGGTCGCCGGCGTCGACGAAGCTGACCTCGACGCCGAAGCGGGGGGCGGTGTGGGCCAGCAGCGAGTAGCTGCCGCCGTACAGGTCGCGCTGGGCGACCACGTGGTCGCCGGAGGAGGCCAGCGACAGCAGCACGGTGGCGATGGCGCCCATGCCCGAGGCGGTGGCCATGCCCTCGGCCGCCCCCTCGAGATCGGCCACGGTCGCCTCAAGGGCGGCCGTGGTCGGGTTCTCGTAGCGGGTGTAGACGTAGCCCTCCCGGGGCTGGCGCAGGGTGTGGGCGTAGTGCTCGGCGTCGTCGAACACGAAGGTCGAGGTCTGCCAGATGGGGGTGGCCAGTGGCGCCTCGGCCGGCAGGGGCAGGCGGCCGGCGTGGATCGAACGGGTGGCGAAGCCGTCAGCCATCGCGGTTCCTCTCGCTCTGATCGGCGGGCAGCGTATCAACCCCGGCCCCGGCGGCCGCCTTGGCCCTGGCCAGGACCCGGGCCCGGAAGCGGTTGCCCTGGGCGGGGCCGCGGACGCCCCGGACCACCCGGACGGTGCCGTCGCGGGCCACCAGCCGGGTGCGGCGGCCCGACACCTCGACGGCCGACAGCTCCTCGTAGCGGTAGCGGCGGACCCCGCCGAGCCCGTGGAGGACCACCGCCTCCTCGTCCAGCTCGGCGGCCAGCACCCGGGCCCGCAGCCAGGCCACGGCCAGGCTGACCACGGCCAGGACGGCCCAGAGCAGGCTGGCCGCCGACAGGGAGGCGGCCGCCCCCGGGCTCGACCCGGAGACGGCCAGCGACCCGGCCAGCAGGGCCGCGGCCAGGGCCAGCTCGACCAGCCCGCTGACCAGGGCGTGGGTCACGCCGCCGGGCTGGAACCGCTCGGTCATGCCTGCCCGGCCGCCTCGCCCTTGTACCAGGCGGGCGGGCTCCAGCCCTCGCGGGCCTCGGCGACCAGGCCGGCGATGGCCTCCATCACCTTGTCCTTGGCCTGGTTGATCTCGGCCAGGGTGGACTCGGGGCTCAGGCCGAGGTCGATCGGCGGGCCGGCCCGCTCGACCACCCGGATCCCGCGCCGGAACGGCCCCAGCTTGCCCCGGGTGAACAGCAGCTGCGCGCCCCACTGGCCCACCGGCACGACCGGCGCCCCGGTGAGGGCGGCCAGGCGGGCGACCCCGCTCTTGGCCGCCATCGGGGAGAAGTCGGGGTTGCGGGTGGTGGTCCCCTCCGGGTAGATGGCCACCGCGGCCCCGTCGCGCATGGCGGCCACGGCGTCGACCAGGGCCTGGCCGGCGTCGCGGGTCTCGCGGTACACCGGGATCTGCCCGGCCCCGCGCAGGATCGCGCCCAGCACCGGGTTGCGGTACAGCTCCGACTTGGCCAGGAAGCGGACCTGGCGGCCGGCCGTGTGGATGAACGTCCCCAGGCACAGCGGGTCGAAGTAGGAGATGTGGTTGGCGGCGATGATCACCGGGCCATGCTTGGGGATGTTGAGCAGACCCTGGCAGTCGAGCCGGACCCAGAACCGGATCACCGGCGGGACGACGACCTTGGCCAGGGTGTAGACGGGATACCGGCGGCCGGCCATGCTCGGCGCATAGTACCGTTGCCGGCGATGCCTGTTCCGCTCGTCCCCTTGAAGGCCCTGGCCGAGGCCAAGGGCCGCCTCGCCCCCAGCGTCGGGCCGCTGCAGCGGCGGCTGCTGGCCATCGCCATGTTCGAGGACGTGATCGCCGCCCTCCAGGCCGTCCCCGGGCTCGACGCCCCGGTGGTGGTCTCGCCCGACCGGGAGGTGTGGCGGCGGGCCGACGCCCTGGGCTGCCGGGTGGTCGAGGAGCCGCCGGGGGCCGGGGACCTGAACCGCTCCCTGGCCTCGGCCGCGGCCGTGGCCTCGTCTGGCAACGGGTCGGGGCTGCTGGTGGTGGCGGCCGACCTGCCGCTGGCCTCGGCGGCCGGGCTGGGGACGGTGCTGGCGGCGGCCGGGGCGCCGGTGGCGGTGGTCCCGAGCCACGACGGCGGCGGCACCAACGTGCTCGCCTGGCGCGACCCGGGGTCGTTCAGGCCCAGCTTCGGTCCCGACTCGGCCGCCCGCCATCTGGCCGTGCCCGGGGCCGTCCGGGTCGACGAGCCGGGCCTGGCCCTGGACGTCGACACCGCCGACGACCTCCGCCTGGTCGCCGGCCGCCTCGACCCGGCCTCGGTGACCGCCCGACGCCTGGCGGATCTCGATATGCTCCAGCCGTGACCGGATCGACCGGAGGAGGCGTGATGCTGCAGGGCACCGTCAAGAGCTTCGACCCCCAGACCCAGGCGGCGGTCGTGCTCACCGACGCCCGCGTCGAGTACGACGTGCCCCCCGACGCGTTCAAGAGCTCGGGGCTGCGCAAGCTCACCCTGGGCCAGCGGGTCCGGTTCCGGGTCGAGGGCGAGGGGGACGGCGCCCGGGTCACCTACGTGAACATCCTCACCCTGCCCGACCCGTTCTGAGCGGGGCCGGGGCGCGACCCCGGGAACGACCGAGGCCCCGCCGGAGCGGGGCCTCGACGGTCGATCGGTGCTACTTCTTCTTGCCGCTCTTGGCCTTGCCGCGCGAGCTGGCGGCCTTGGCCGTGCTCTTGCTGGCCTTGGTGCTCTTGGGCGCGCTGTTGCGCGACGCCGCCGCCCGGGCCGTGCTCGCCTTGGCGGTGCTGGCCTTGGACGTGGTCGCCCTGGCCGTGGTCGCCCGCGACACGGTGGCCTTGGCGGTGGTGGCCGCCTTGGCGGTGGACTTCACCGGGGTGAGCTTGGGCGCGGTCGCCTTGCCGGCCACGACGTCCTTGAAGCCCTGCCCGGCGCGGAACCGCGGGACCTTGGTGGCCTTCACCTTCACCGGCGCGCCGCTGCGCGGGTTGCGGGCGGTGCGGGCCTTGCGGTCCTGCCGCTCGAAGGTCCCGAAGCCGACCAGCGAGACCCGGTCACCCTTCTTGACGGCGACCTGGGTGTGCTGGATCAGGCTCCCGAGCACCCTGTCGACGTCGGTGCGCGACACCATGGTGTGCTTCTGGATCGCGTCGACGAGTTCCTTGCGGTTCAACGGCTCCTCCTTGCCCAGTAAGGGGAATTCCCCCGTCGGGACCGGACCCCCATTAGCCCAATCCCCCTTCGGCCGAGCATCGTAAAGACGGGGATATCAAAGGTCAACAACCCTCGATACTCGTCAATCCGTTGTGGCACAACGGCATCATCGGCTCGGCATTGGCAAAGATGAAGCAATTCCCTTTGGTGGCAACGGTTTTAGCCGGGTTACGCTGGAGCGTCTCGCCGGAATGCTTGGCATTTGTCCAGGTCCGGCCCATCGTCCTTGTCACCCGCGTTCCCGTGTGGAATCCTGAGATCAGGACGTTGAGGGCCTCAAGTATCGGAGCGGGTGATGACGGCGAAGGCTGAGACCGAGGCGCCGGCCCGTGAGATCTGGGGGCTGCTTCTGGAGCTGTCGATGTCGCGGATGCGCCGGCGCTTCCTGCACACGATCACCGATCTGGGGCTCTCCTTCCCGCAGGCGCACGCCCTCAAGGTGCTGCGCCCCGGGCACCCGATCGCCATGCGCGAGCTGGCCGACGGGCTCCACTGCGACCCCTCGAACATCACCGGGATCGTCGACCGCCTCGGCGACCGGGGCCTGGTCGAGCGCGGGTCGGCCCCGGGCGACCGGCGCGTCAAGACCCTGATGCTCACCGAGGAGGGCGCGGCCCTGCGAATGCGCCTGCTCGACCGGTTGTCCGAGCCGCCACCGGGCCTGGGCAAGCTCCCCGTCGACGAGCAGCGCCAGCTCCGCGACCTTCTGCGCCGAGCCCTGCTCGACGACTAGCGGCACGCCCGTCCCCGGCTGGTCCCACACGAGAGGACCATTCCCATGGACGTCCTGATCGGCGTCGCCTGGCCGTACGCGTCCGGGCCGCGCCACCTCGGCCACCTGGCCGGGGCCTACCTTCCCGCCGACATCACCGCCCGCCACCACCGCCTGGCCGGCGACCGGGTGCTGCTGGTCTCCGGCTCCGACCAGCACGGCACCCCGATCACGGTCGCGGCCGAGCGGGCCGGGCTGTCGCCGGCCGCCCTGGCCGACCGCGAGCACGAGCGCATCGCGGCCAGCTTCGCCCGCGCCGGCATCTCCTTCGACCACTACACCAGGACGGCCACCCGCCGGCACCACGCGGTCACCCAGGACCTGTTCT
Source organism: uncultured Actinomycetes bacterium (assembly GCA_937881255.1). Classification (GTDB taxonomy): domain Bacteria; phylum Actinomycetota; class CALGFH01; order CALGFH01; family CALGFH01; genus CALGFH01. The sequence goes on along the minus strand of CALGFH010000312.1, from coordinate 8,180 downwards.
CGCGCCTCCACCGGCGCGGCCTGGTCGCCGAGGCGACCCAGCCGGCCGCCTTCTGCGCCCGCGAGGGCCGCTCCCTGCCCGACCGCTACGTCGAGGGGACCTGCCCGTCCTGCGGCGCCCCGGACGCCCGCGGCGACCAGTGCGACACCTGCGGCCGCACCCTCGACCCCGAGGAGCTGGGCCAGCCCCGCTGCCGGCGCTGCGGCGGCCCGGCCGAGCTACGGCCGCTGCGCCAGCTGTTCCTCCGCCTCGACCTGCTCCAGCCGGAGGTCGCGCGCTACCTGGACACCCACGAGGCCGGCTGGCGGCCGTTCGTCGGCGCCGAGGCCCGCGGCTGGCTGGCCTCGGGCCTGCGCCCCCGGGCGATCACCCGCGACCTGGACTGGGGCGTGCCCGTCCCCCTGCCCGGCTGGGACGACCGCCGGCTGTACGTCTGGTTCGACGCCGTCATCGGCTACCTGTCGGCCTCGGTGGAATGGGCCGAGGCCACCGGCGACCCCGACGCCTGGCGGTCGTGGTGGCAGGGCCCGGAGGCCAGGCACCGCTACTTCGTCGGCAAGGACAACATCTGGTTCCACACCGTCTGGTGGCCGGCCATCCTGCTCGGCGCCGGCCAGGGCCTGCGCCCGCCCGACGAGGTGGTCGCCAACCACCACCTGACCCTGGCCGGGGGCAAGCTGTCGGCCAGCCGCGGCCAGGCCCCCACCATCGAGGAGGGCATCGAGCGGGTCGGCCTCGACCCGCTGCGCCACGCCCTGTGCGCCCTCGGCCCGGAGACGGCCGACGTCGAGCTGGCCTGGGACAAGGTGGCCGAGCTGACCGCCAGCGGCCTCCTCGGGGCCATCGCCGGCCCCCCGCACCGGGTGGCCACCCTGCTCTGGCGCCGCTTCGGCGGCCGCCCCGACCCGGCCGCCCTGGCCGCGGCCGCGCCCGAGCGGGCCCAGGCCGCCGCCGCCCTGGCCGAGGTCGGGTCGGCCATCGACCGGGCCGAGCTGCGCCGTGCCCTCGCCGCCGTCCACGCCATCGGCCGCACGGTCAACCGCCGCCTGGCCATCACCGAGCCCTGGCGCCTCCCCGACCCCGAAGCCCACCGCGAGCTGACCCGCCTCCTCCCCCTCCTGGACGCCCTCGGCGTGGCCGCCTGGCCGTTCGTCCCCGACACCGCCGCCCGGGTCCGCTGCCTCCTCGGCCGCCCGGCCGAACCGCCCCGCTGGGCCCTTGACGACTCCCCACCGGCGGTCCCCGGTCCACCCGAACCGCCGCTGCCCCGTTGAGCCGGTCAGCTCACCACTCGCCGGGGCGGCCCTCGGAGTGGAGGCGGGCGGCGATGCGGCGCAGGCCGAGGCGGAGGGGGGACTTGGCCGTGCCCTCGGGGACGCCGGTGAGCTGGGCGACCTGGCGGAAGGTCCGGCCCTCGAAGTAGGCGAGCAGGACGGCGGTGCGCTGGGCGTCCGGCAGCTCGTCGACGGCCACCCGGACCCGCTTGGCCACGGCGGCGGCCACGGCGGCCTCCTCGGGGTTGGGCGGGGGCGCCGGCTCGCGCTCGACGGCCGCCCTGGCCGCGTACCGCTCGCGGACGCCGGCCCGGCGGAGGTGGTCGACGGCGCGGTGGTGGGCCATGGTGGCCAGCCAGCTGCGCAGCCGGCCCCGGTCGGGATCGAAGGCCGCCGGCCGCTGCCAGAGGTGGAGGAACACCTCCTGGGTGACGTCCTCGGCGGCCGAGCGGTCGCCGGTGACCCGGACGGCCAGGCCGTAGACCATGGGCGAGAACTGGTCGTAGGCCTCGGCCAGGGCCAGCTCGTCACCGGCCCCCAGGCGGGCACGCAGCTCCCGTTCCCAATCGGCGAACCGCGGCGGCTGGCCCTCCACCGAGCCTGCTCCCCTTGCAGCGAGAGATGTCCCTGCACCGCGTTCGGCGCAAGGCCGGCATCGGTTCAGTCGCAGCCGAGGGTGGCCGCGGCCCGCAGCAGGCCGCCGGCCAGGGCGCGGTCGCCGGTCACGGTGGCGGCCACCGTCGCCGGGTTGCGGCGGTTGCCCATCAGGTAGAAGAACTCGGCCGCCTGGGTGGTGACGGTGGCCGCCACCGGGCCGTCGCCCGGGGCCGGCACCGTCCACCGGCCGCCTCCCGGGTCGCCCAGGGCCAGGGCCACGGCCCCCCCGGGACGGCCGGCGCCGATGGCACCGATGGCCGGCGGCAGCAGCCGCACGCCCAGGGCGACCACGGCGTGGAGGTGGGCCGGGGCGGGCGGGCTGGGCGGGCGCCCGAGCGCGACCCGCACGTCGTCGGCGTGGATCCAGGTCTCGAAGGCCTTGCGCAGCGTCGCCTCCGGGCCCGGGCCGGCCGGGGCCTCCAGGTGGCGGAGGAGCTCGCCCACGTCCCAGCCGTGGACCACCGGCAGGCGCCACTGCTCGCCGCTCAGCCCGCCCACCAGCTGGTCGAGGTCGGCCGTGGCCGCGGCCAGGGCCTCATCGGCCGGACCGGGGACGGCCGGTTGCTCGCGGACGGCGGCCAGGACGGCGTCGCGGAGCCGCTCGGGCGGGGACAGCTCGTGGCCGCCGCCGAGCCAGGCGGCGGCCCGGCCCAGCCGCTCGGCCTCGACCCGGCAGGCGGCGCAGGTGACGAGGTGGGCCCGGACGGCGGCCGCCTCCTCCGGGTCGAGGGCGCCGACGGCGAAGGCGCCGAGCGCCGGCGCGACCCGGGCGTGCTCCTCCCCCACCGTGGCGCTCCTCTCCCCTCCACCGCTCCCTGATCGTAACCCTCTAGCGTGGACGCCACTCGGCCAGGGAGAATGCGGCCGGACACCAAAGGAGCCCGCGTTGCGCATCGAGTCGTCGGTCACCTCCCTGTCATGGATCCCGCTCGGGGCGATGGAAGGCGCCGGAACCGAGCTGGCCTTCCGCCTCGGCATCGCCCACTACGACCCCCCGCCCCCGGAGACCCTCGAGGACCTGCTCGCGCTCAAGGCCGCCGACCGCTTCCGGTTCGCCAACGAGCTGCGGGCCTGGATCGAGGTCGAGGACGGCCACATCGTCGACCACGGCCACGCCGGCGGCGGCCACATCGGCAGCACCACCCTGCGGCTCGGCTCGCGCGACCTCACCTTCGCGGCCACGCCCTTCCCCGACGTGCGCCCCAAGCCCGAGCAGGGCGACGGCTGGGTCCGGTTCGTGCAGTCGGCCGGCGGCCGCACCGGCGCCCCGGCCCCCCGGCGCATCCGCCGCCCCCCGTTCGTGCAGATGGTCGCCCCGGCCGCCTGGTCGACCCTGGCCCTGACCATCCACGCCGACGGCCGGGCCGACTACGAGGTCGTCGGGGCCAGCCCCTTCCCGCGCCACTGGATCTACGACCACGAGGGCACGCTGGTCGCCAAGACGGGCCGGATCGACTTCGCGCGCTGGTTCCGCGAGACCGAGATGCAGCGCACCCCGTGGGGCGACGAGGACTCGCCGGCGCTGGTCGTGGCGGCCGAGACGGCCCTGGAGCGGCGGCTGTCGGTGGCCATCATCGACGGCGACCCGGCGTTCCGCCGGCTCAAGGAGGGCGAGACCCTGGTCGAGCAGGGCGACGTCGGCAGCGACGTCTACCTCCTGTTCGACGGCGTGCTGATGGTCGAGATCGACGGCAAGCCGGTGGCCGAGCTCGGGCCCGGGGCCGTGGTCGGCGAGATGGCCCTGCTCGAGGGGAACCGGCGCACGGCCACCCTGCGGGCGGTCACCCCCTGCCGGATCGCCGTGGTCGCCGGCGACCAGCTCGACCGGGACGCCCTCGCGGAGGTGGCACGGGTCCGCCGCGAACCGGACGACTGACATGACCGCCGCCGTGCCCCGACGGGCGACCCTGCGCGTCGTCGTCTGGGCCTTCCACCTGGTCCTGCCCCTGCTGGGGCTGTGGCTGCTGCTGGCCCAGCCCCACTTCGACGTCGTCCTCGAGCACCACGGCATCCACTTCGGGCTGGTGGTGGCCGTGGCCGCGGTCAACGTGGCCCTCGGGGTGCGGATGAGCGAGGTGGCCCGCCGCCGGGCCGACGCCCGCCTGTTCCTGGTCTCGCTGGTGTTCCTCTCCAGCGCCGGGTTCCTGCTGCTGCACGCCCTGGCCACCCCCCAGGTCCTGCTCACCGGGCGCAACGCCGGCTTCGCCATCGCCACCCCGGTCGGCCTGCTGCTGGCGGCCGTCTTCGCCGTCATCTCGTCGCTCGACCTGACCCCCGAGCGGGCCGACGCCGTCCTGCGCCGCCAGGCCGTGGCCCGGGGCGGGCTGTTCGCGGTGCTGGTCGGCTGGGCGGTGGTCTCGCTGCTCGGGCTGCCGCCGCTGGACAGCCCCCTGCCCGAGGAGGCCAGCCGGGGCCCGCTGACCGCCATGGCCGTGGCCGGGGTCGCCCTGTACGCGCTCGCCTCGGCCCGCTACTTCCGGCTGCACCGGCGCCGGCCGTCGGTGATCCTGATCGCCGTCCTCACCGCCTTCGCCCTGCTCGCCGAGGCCATGATCGCGGTCGCCCTGGCCCGCAACTGGCACGCCTCCTGGTGGGAGTGGCACCTGCTGATGGCGTTCGCCTTCGCCTTCGTCTACTACAGCGCCCACGTGCAGTACGCGCGCGAGGGCTCCTGGTCCAGCCTGTTCCACGGCATCTACCTCCAGGAGACGATCTCCCAGATCCGCCGCGAGCACGCGGCCGCCCTGGAGTCGCTGGTCGAGGCCATGCAGCAGCCCCAGGGCAACGGCGCCCGGCCGGTCGGGCGGGTGGTGGCCGACCTGGCCGACCGCTTCGACCTGACCGAGGGCCAGGCCCAGGTCCTGGAGCAGGCGGCCGAGGCGCTGGTGGCCGAGCGCGAGCAGATCCAGCGCCTGCGGGCCCTGGTCGCCGTGGGGGCCGAGGCCCGGGTGATCGTCGACGAGCGCCAGCTGCTGGAGCGCGGGGTCGAGCTGACCGGCCAGGCCCTGCGGCCGGACGCGCTGCGGGTCGGGCTGGTCGAGGGCGAGCGGCTGGTCTTCCCGGTGTCGATGCGGGCCAGCGACTGGCCCGAGCGGGACGGGGACGGCGACGGCGAGCAGCCGGCCGACGACGGCGGCGACCCCTTCGGGGCCTCGCTGAAGACGCTGGAGCCGGTCGAGACGACCGAGGGGACGGGGGGCCGGCTGGTCCTGCCCCTGACCGTCAAGGACCGCCCGGCCGGGGTGCTCGACGTGCGCCGGGCCGAGGGCCCGTTCGCCGACCGGGACCGCTGGCTGCTGCGGGCCCTGGCCAGCCAGCTGTCCATCGGGCTGGAGAACGCCCGGCTGTACCGCCAGCTCGACGGGCTGTTCCGCCAGTACATGTCGCCCGACGTGGCCACCGCCCTGCTGGCCGACCCGACCCAGGCCGCCCTGGGCGGGGAGGTGGCCGAGGTCACGGTGCTCTTCGCCGACCTGCGGGGGTTCACGCCGTTCTCCGAGCGGACCACCCCGGACCGGGTGGTGGCCATGCTCAACCAGTACTTCGGCCGGGCCGTGCCGGTGCTGCTGGCCAACGGGGGCACGGTCGTCCAGTTCGTCGGCGACGCCGTCATGGCCCTCTTCAACGCCCCGGCCCGCCAGCCCGACCACGCCCTGCGCGCGGCCCGGGCCGCCCTGGGGATGCAGGCCGCCATCGAGGCGGTGGCCGAGCGCGAGACCGACTGGCCCCGGTTCCGGGTCGGGGTCAACACCGGCCCCGCCCTCATCGGCAACATCGGCAGCGACGAGCTCCGCAACTTCACCGCCATCGGCGACACCGTCAACCTGGCCGCCCGCCTCGAGCAGGAGGTTGCCGAGGCCGGCCAGGTCGTCATCGGCCCCACCACCCAGGAGGCCATCAGGCACCTGGCCATCGCCCGCCCCCTCGACCCCATCGAGGTCAAGGGCAAGCGCGACCCGGTCGCCTGCTGGGTCCTGGAAGGCCTCAAGGACGACCCCACCACCTGGTCGCCCACCCGCCCCCGTCCCTCCGCCGAACCCGGCTGTCCTCCCGCCGAGGCCGGCTCTCCTCCCGCCGAGGCCGGCTCTCCTCCCGCCGAGGCCGCCGTCCCTTCTGAGGTCGACCTGCCCCCTTGATGTAGACGAACGTTCGTGCTTTTATAGGCGCATGACCAAGGGGACCGAGACCAGGCAGGCGGTGCTCGACGAGGCGGCCCGGGTGGCCAGCCGGGTCGGGCTGGGCGGGCTGACCATCGGCTCGCTGGCCGCCTCGACCCAGCTCTCCAAGAGCGGGCTGTTCGCCCACTTCCAGTCCAAGGAGTCGCTCCAGCTCCAGCTGCTCGACCACGCCCGCGCCCGCTTCGTCGACCTGGTGGTCCGGCCCGCCCTGGCCGCCCCCCGCGGCGAGCCACGGGTGCGCGAGCTGTTCCGGCGCTGGCTCGCCTGGGACGCCGACGCCCTGCCCGGCGGCTGCCTGTTCGTCGCGGCCAGCGCCGAGTTCGACGCCCAGCCGGGCCCGGTCCGCGACCGCCTGGCCCGGGACCAGCGCGACTGGCTGGACACCATCGCCCAGGTGTTCCGGACCGGTGTCGCCGAGGGCCACTTCCACCCCGGCGCCGACCCCGAGCAGTTCGCCCACGACCTGCACGGGGCGATGCTCGCCTACCACCACGCCAGCCGCCTGCTGGCCGACCCGGACGCCGCCGCCCGGGCCACCCGCGCCTTCGAGGCGCTGCTGCTCGCCGCCCGCCGGCCCACCACCTGAGGAGACCCGATGCCCGCCAGCCGCCTCGCCACCATTCAGAAAAGCACGATCGTTCGGTCGTTCGCGCTCCTCGAGCGGGTCGCGCCCGCCCTCGGGGCCCGCTGGGCCGAGCGCCTCTGGTTCCGCATCCCCGCCCCCCGCGGCCGCCACGACCGGCCGGTCGAGCCCGGCCGCCCCTTCCAGGTCCGGGTCGACGGCCGGATGGTGGCCGGCGAGATCTGGGGCGACCCCTCGGCCGAGGCCGTGTACCTGGTGCACGGCTGGGGCGGGTGGCGCGAGCAGCTGGACGCGTTCGTGGAGCCGCTGACCGGGGCCGGCCTCCGGGTGGTGAGCTTCGACGGGCCCAGCCACGGCGCGTCCGACCCGGGCCCCGAGGGGCCGGGCCGCAGCACCGTCCTTGAGCTCGCCGGCGCCCTGGCCGCGGTGGTGGCCGACCAGGGCCCGGCCGCCGCGGTGGTCGCCCACTCCCTCGGGGCGATGGCGACCGCCTCCGCCCTCGACCATGGCCTGGAGGCCGGCCGGCTGGCCTTCGTGGCCCCCATGGCCGCCCCGCTCCCCTACACCCGGACCTTCGCCGGCCGCCTCGGCTTCGGGGAGCGGACCCGGGAGCGCCTGGTGCCGAGGCTGGAGCGGCGGGTCGGGGCCTCCCTGGCCGACTTTGACCTGCCCGCCATGGCCGGCCGGATCGCGACCCCGCCCCTGCTGCTGGTCCACGACCGCGACGACACCGAGACCGCCTGGTCGGACAGCGCGGACATCGCCCGGTCGTGGCCGGAGGCCCGGCTGGTCTCCACCACCGGCCTGGGCCACTACCGGATCCTCCGCGACCCGGCCGTGGTCGCCGAGGTCGCCGGGTTCGTCACCGAGCCGCTGACCGCCCGGAGGTCATGAGGGCCGGCGGCTGGCCAGGTGGAAGACGGTGCCGGCGGCGAAGACCACGGCCAGGGGGGCGAGCACGATCAGGGCGATGGAGACGGTCAGGGCGGCCGAGAAGTACTTCTGCCCGTCGCCCCGGGTGATCCAGAGGCTGGCCGCCATCGCCCCCAGCGACACCGCGCCCGAGACCAGGCCCATGACCACCGGCACGCCGGTGCGGGCCGAGATCCGGCCAAGGGCCCGCGGCCCGGCGCCGTCCATGCAGGCCGCCGCCTGGGCCCGGCCGGCCCCCATGATCCAGGCCGCGCCGCTGGCCATCAGCACCCAGATGAACACCAGGGCGCTGGCCCAGCCGAGCAGCTGGCCGGCCCCGACAGGGCCACCGACCCGTCGGCCGCGACCGACCCGCCGTACACCGTGAAGACCGTCTTCATGGCGTCGATCAGGCCGCCCAGCGAGGTCACCTGCTCGGCCGGGAGCACCACCAGGACGGCCAGGATGGGGATGCCGTACATCAGCGCCTGCCCGATCCCGGCCCGGGAGCTACCTAGGTCTCGCGCTCCGGCGGGGCCAGCAGGCCGAGGCCGGCCGCGACGGCCAGGGCGTCGT
>CALGFH010000311.1 GCA_937881255.1 uncultured Actinomycetes bacterium | reverse complement strand
GCACGGGACGGCTGGCGATCGTGGGCGGGCGGGTCATCCCGGTGGCCGGGGCGCCCTTCGAGGACGGGGTCGTCCTGCTCGGCGACGGGCGGATCGAGGCCCTGGGCCGCGACGTCCGCGTCCCCGAGGGGGTCGAGCGGGTCGACGCCACCGGCAGGGTGGTGCTCCCCGGCCTGGTCGACGCGCACGTGCACCTGGGGGTGCACTCCGAGGGCGACGGCTGGGCCGGGCAGGACACCAACGAGATGACCGACCCGGTCACCCCGCACGTCCGCGCCCTGGACGCCATCAACCCGGCCGACCTGGGCTTCGCCGACGCGGTGGCCGGCGGGGTCCTGACGGCGAACGTCAACCCCGGGTCGGGCAACCCGATCGGCGGCCAGGCAGCCGCCATCCGCACCGCCGGGGCCACCGTCGACGAGATGGTCCTGCGCGCCCCCAGCGGCATGAAGTCGGCCCTCGGGGAGAACCCCAAGCGGGTCTACGGCGAGCGCAAGCAGCTGCCCTCGACCCGGCTGGGCACGGCCGCGGTGATCCGCGACGCCCTGGTCAAGGCGGGCAACTACCTGGCCAAGCGCGACCGCGGGGGCGACGAGCCGGTCGAGCGGGACCTGCGCTGGGAGGCCCTCGGCCTGGTCCTGGAGGGCGTGATCCCCTGGCGCCAGCACTGCCACCGGGCCGACGACATCGCCACCGCCCTGCGCCTGGCCGACGAGTTCGGCTACCGGCTGGTCATCGACCACGGCACCGAGGCCGTCCTGCTCGCCGACCGCCTGGCCGAGCGGGGCGTGCCCGTCCTGATCGGCCCCCTGCTGACCTCCCGCTCCAAGGTCGAGCTGCGCAACCGCTCCCTGGCCAACCCCGGCCGCCTGGCCGCCGCCGGGGTCGAGCTGGGCATCATCACCGACCACCCGGTCGTCCCCGTCCACCTCCTCCACGTCCAGGCCGCCCTGGCCGTCCGCGAGGGCCTCGACCCGGCGGCCGCCCTCCGGGCCGTCACCCTCACCCCGGCCCGCGTCCTCGGCCTCGATGACCGCCTCGGCTCCCTGGAGCCCGGCAAGCACGCCACCCTCTGCATCTGGTCCGGCGACCCCCTGGACGCCCGCTCCCGGGTCGAGACGGCCTGGATCGAGGGCCGCCAGGTGTTCGGGGCCGACCCCGACAACCCGCCGTTCTAGAGTGGACCGCGTGTCCACGCCCCGCTTGTCTCCTGTATGGCTCGTTCTGGTCGGCATCCTTTCGGTGCAGTTTGGTGCGGTGGTCTCCAAAGGCCTGTTCGTCGAGATTCCCCCGGTGGGAATGGTGTTCCTCCGGCTGATCACCAGTTCCCTGATCCTGCTCGCCTTTGTCCGGCCGCGGCTGCGCGGCCGGCCGGTCACCGACTGGTGGCCGGTGCTGGCGCTGGGGTTCGCGCTCGGCGCGATGAACTGGGCGTTCTACGAGTCGTTCGCCCGCATCCCGCGTTCGCGCTCGGCGCGATGAACTGGGCGTTCTACGCGTCGTTCGCCCGCATCCCGCTCGGTGTGGCGGTCACCATCGAGTTCTGGGGTCCGCTGGCGCTGGCCGCGGTCGGCAGCCGGCGGCCCCGCGACCTGATGTGGGTGGGCCTGGCCGCCCTCGGCATCACCCTGTTCGGCGCCGGCCCCACCAAGGTCGACGCCGTCGGGTTCGGTCTGGCGCTGCTCGCCGGCGGCTGCTGGGCGCTGTACGTCGTCTCGACGGCGGCCACGGGGCGCCGCTGGGCCGGGGTCGAGGGGCTGGCCGTGGCCAGCACGATCGCCACGCTGGCGATCGCACCGTTCGCGGTGGTGGTGGCCGGCGAGCGGCTGCTCGAGCCTCGTCTGCTGGTGTTGGGGGCGCTGGTCGGCGTGCTGAGCTCGCTGGTCCCCTACAGCCTCGAGATGGTGGCGCTGCGCACCATGCCGCCCCGGGTGTTCGGCATCTTGATGAGCCTGGAACCGGCCGCCGCTGCCCTCGCCGCCGCGGTCTTGCTCAGCGAGTGGCTCACGCCCCTGCAACTGCTGGCGATGGCGTGTGTGACGGCCGCGAGCGTGGGCGCCGCCCGCACGGAGTCGGCCCCCGAGGCCCTCCCCCGCGACTAACGCCCAGCGACCTGGGGCTTTGCGGTCAGGCGGGCGGCTGGGCCGCATCGGGGCCGAAGGACGGCGCCCGGACCGCGGGGCCGCCGGCGCTCAGGGGCGGGAACGGCTCGTCGGAGTAGACGCCGATGCCCAGGTCCCAGAAGCGCTGGATGTCGGCCGGGCCGGCCAGGCTGTGGACGTAGGTGACGGCCCCGGCGTCCCGGAGGGCCTGGGCCAGCTCCGGGCGGTAGCGGCGGGCCTGGCGGCCGTTGGCGGCCAGGCTGAGCGACGGGTCGCGGTCGCGCCACCACATCATCACCGCCGGGACCCGGTTGCGGCGGACGAAGTCGACCACGGCCGCGTCGTCCAACCGGTTGTGGGCCTGGGAGTGGTAGAGGGCGAGCACGTAGTTGCGCAGCGGGTACCAGGCCCGCAGGGCGTCCAGCTCGGCCTGGTCGGCGACGTGGGGCATGACCCGCTCGAGCAGGTCGAGCCGGCCCATGGCCGCCGCCTGGCGCACATAGGCCCGGTAGATCTCGGGCCGGGCGTACTTGGGGTCGGGGATCATGTAGACGCCCGGGTGGTCGGCCAGCAGCTGGAGCACCTCCTGGCTGCGCAGGATGGTGTACCGGCCCCGGTAGCGGTGGCCGGCCAGGTCGGCCCAGGTCGCCTCCTTGAACGACGTGTCCAGGCCGTAGTTGGCCTCGAGGCCGTCGTGGGCGACCAGCGCCGTCCCGTCGGCCAGGAGCACGTTGTCGCACTCGAACACCCGGAAGCCGCGGCCCAGGTTGCGCTGGAACGCCTCCAGGCTGTTGCTGTAGAGCAGGCCGTCGACCGAGCCCATGGCGTGGGCCACGAAGCCGTAGGGGTGGTAGCCCTCGGCCAGCGCCTCCGGCCGGATGGCGGCCGCCCGCTGGTACTCCAGGTCGGCCGTGGTCCACCTGGAGGTGAAGCGCCGCCACCCGCGGCCGAACCAGAGCACGTCGCCGGCCGGCCCGGCCGCCCACCAGAGCACGTCGTCGGGCCCGTCGCCGCCGAAGTCGGCCACCAGCGGCTGGTAGCTGCCGTTGACGGTGGCGGCGGCGCCGGCGAAGCGGCCGCCCGGGCTGCCGTACCAGAGCCGGTCGCCGGCCCCGCCCGGGCCGTACCAGAAGACGTCCCGGCGGCCGTCGCCGTCGAAGTCGCCGGTGAACGGCTCGGCGCCGTCGGGGGCGTCGACCCGGCGGGCGCTGAAGCGGCCGCTGCCGTTCCCGAACCAGACGACGTCGGCCCCGGCCCCCGGCCGGTGCCAGATGACGTCACGGGGCCCGTCGCCGTTGAAGTCGCCGGCCAGCGGCCGGTAGTCGCCCCCCACGGTCAGCTTCCGGGCCGCGAACCGTCCCCCCGGCCGGCCCCGCCAGAGCACGTCCGGGTCGGTGCCCGGCCCGTACCAGAGGACGTCGCGCCGGCCGTCGCCGTCGAAGTCGCCCAGCACCGGCTGGTAGCTCCCGCGGACCCGCAGCCTGCGGGCCGTGAACCGCCCCCCGGCCCGCCCCAGCCAGAGCACGTCCGGCTGCGCTCCCGGCCCGTACCAGAGCACGTCGGCCCGGCCGTCCCCGTCGAAGTCCCCGCCGAGCGGCAGGTAGTGGCCGCGGACCGTCACCGGCACCCCGGCGAAGTTCCGGCTGGCCCGCCCCAGCCAGAGATGGTCGTCCTGGCCCCCCGGCCCGTACCACAGCAGGTCGCCCCGCCCGTCGCCGTCGAAGTCGCCCAGCACCGGCACCGTCCCGGTCGGCACCGAGGCCGCCCGCTCGATCGGCTCCCGGGCGGCCGCCCGACCCCCCGCCGGCACCACCCCGGCCTCGGCGGTCAGCCCGGCCAGCAGCAGCCCGGCCACGACCACGGCGCGGCCCCCAACGGCCATCTCCCGGCCCCCCCGGTCGACGTCGGCACTCCGGCTGGGGCACCATAGGCGACCGGTCAGGCGGTGTCGAGGACCTCGCGGACGGTGGTGGCGACCCGGGCGGCGGTGGGGACGACGGCCTGCTCGAGGTTGGCGGCGAAGGGGAGGGGGACACAGGCGCTGGCCACCCGGCGGATGGGGGCGTCGAGGTCGTAGAAGGCCTCCTCGGCGGCGATCGAGGCCAGGGTGCCGCCCCAGCCGCCCTGGTAGGGGTTCTCCTCGACGATCACCAGGCGGCTGGTGCGGGCGACCGAGTCGAGCACCGTGCGGGCGTCCAGGGGGATCAGGCAGCGCAGGTCGATGACCTCGGCGGCGATGCCGTCGGCGGCCAGCTGCTCGGCCGCGGCCAGGGCGGTGGGAACCGTGGAGGCGAGGGCGACCAGGGTGACGTCGTTCCCGGGGCGGCGGACCTCGGCGCTGCCGAGCTCGACGACGTGGTCGCCGGGCGGCGGCGGGTCGCCCTTGGTGGCGAACAGGGCCTTGTGCTCGAACACCAGCACCGGGTCGTCGCTGCGGATGGCCGCGGCCATCAGGCCGACCATGTCGGCGGGGGTCGAGGGGGCGGCGATCTTGAGCCCGGGCACGGCGAAGGCCCAGTTCTCGACCGGCTGGGAGTGCTGGGCCCCGAAGCCGAGGCCGCTGCCGTTGGCGGTGCGGATGACCAGGGGGACGGTGACCTGCCCGCCGGTCATGTAGCGCACCTTGGGGATCTCGTTGGCGACATAGTCCCAGCAGCAGGCCAGGAAGTCGGAGAACATGATCTCGGCCACCGGGCGCATCCCGGTCATGGCCGCGCCCATGGCCGCCCCGACGATCGCCTGCTCGCTGATCGGGGTGTCCCAGACCCGCTCGGGGCCGAACTCGGCGAACAGCCCGGCGGCCGTCTTGAACACGCCCTCGGCGGCGCCGATGTCCTCGCCCAGGCAGACCACGGTGTCGTCGCGCCGCATCTCCTGGGCGATCCCGGCCGCGACCGCCTCCCGGTAGGTGATCAGGTCCGCCATTGCGCACCTCCGTCCGCCCAGACGTCGGTGAAGGCGCTCTCCTCGCCGGGTGGCGGGGCCGCCTTGGCCGCCTCGACCGCGGCCGCCACCTCCTCGCGGGCCTTGGTGTCGACCTCGTCGATGGCCGGCTGGTCGACCCCGCGGTCGCGCAGCCGCTCGGCCAGGACCAGCAGCGGGTCGCGCTTGAGCCAGGCGTCGACCTCCTCCTGGGGGCGGTACTTGCCGGGGTCGGTGCGCGAGTGCCCGTACTGGCGGTAGGTGAGGGCCTCGATCACCGTGGGGCCGTCCCCGGCCCGGGCCCTCGCGGCGGCGGCGGCCACGGTCTGCTGGACCGCGACCACGTCGTTGCCGTCGATCACCTCGGCCGGGAGCTGGTAGGCGGGGGCCCGCCCGGCCGCCGGCTGGGCGACCGCGGTCACCGTCTTGATCGAGGTGTACTCCATGTACAGGTTGTTCTCGCACACGAACAGCACCGGCAGCTTCCAGACCGCGGCCAGGTTGAGGGCCTCGTGGAAGGCGCCGATGTTGGTCGCCCCGTCGCCGAAGAAGGCCACCGCCACCTGGGAGGTGCCGCGCAGCTTGGCCGACCAGGCGGCCCCGCAGGCGATCGGCAGGTGGGCGCCGACGATGGCATAGGACCCGAGCATGTTGTGGTCGGCCACGGTCAGGTGCATGGAGCCGCCCTTGGCCCCGCACAGCCCGGTGGCCCGGCTCATCAGCTCGGCCAGGCAGCCCTCCGGGGTGGCCCCCCGGGCGATGGCGTGGTGGTGGCCGCGGTAGGTGGCGAACACGTAGTCGTCCGGCTCCAGGGCGGCGCTGGCCCCGACGGCCACCGCCTCCTGGCCCGAGGCCAGGTGGGTCGTCCCCTTGACCAGGCCGCCCATGAACAGGTCGTAGGCGGCCTTCTCGGTCGCCCGGATCACGGCCATCTGCTGGTACAGGGCCAGCAGCTCGGAGACCCGGGGCTCCTCGGACACGACGGTCATGAGCGCACCTGCCGGTTGCGGTGGGACTCGGCCTCTCTGGTGGTGGGCAGGGGGCCGTCGGTGGCCCAGTAGCGCTGGCCGGCGACCAGCAGCTCCTCGGCCGGGAACTTGGTGATCACCTCGCAGCCGTCGGCGGTGACCACCACCTCCTCCTCGATCCGGGCCGCCGACCAGCCGTCGGAGGCCGGCCAGTAGGTCTCCAGGGCGAACAGCATGCCTTCCTCCAGCACCTCGGGATGGTCGAGGGAGACCAGCCGGCTGAAGATCGGCTTCTCCCAGATGGACAGGCCGACCCCGTGCCCGTACTGGAGGGCGAAGGCGGCCTCCTCGTTCGGGAAGCCGAACTCCTGGGCCGTTGGCCACACCGAGACGATGTCGGCGGTGGTCGCCCCCGGCTTCACCAGGGCGATCGCCTCGTCCATGTAGTCGCGGCAGCGGACGTAGGCGTCGCGCATGGCCGCCGAGGCGCTGCCGACCGCGAAGCAGCGGTAGTAGCAGGTCCGGTAGCCGTTGTAGCTGTGCAGGATGTCGAAGAAGGCCGGGTCGCCGGGGCGCAGGATGCGGTCGGAGTAGACGTGGGGGTGGGGCGAGCAGCGCTCCCCGGAGATGGCGTTGACCCCCTCGACGTGCTCGGAGCCGAGGTCGTAGAGGACCTTGGCGACCAGGCCGACGCACTCGTTCTCCCGGACCCCGGGCCGCAGGAACCGGTAGAGCTCGTCGTAGGCGGCGTCGACCAGGGTGGCCGCGGTGGTCAGCAGGGTGATCTCGTCCGGGGTCTTGATCCGGCGGGCGTCCAGGAACACCTGCTGGCCGTCGACCACCTCAAGGCCGGCCGCCTCCAGGGCGGCCAGCACCGGCAGCTCGGCCACGTCGACCCCGACCGGCTCGCCGGCCAGCCCGTGAGCCTCCAGCTCCCGCCTGATCTTGGCCGCGACCTCCTCGGCGATGCCGGCGGCCGGGTTGAAGGCGCCCCGCAGGGTGGAGATGCCGGCCCGGGCCCGGCCCTGCTCGGGCTCGGCCGGGCGGCCGTCCAGCCAGGGGTTGTAGAGCTGGTGGTGGCGGGCGGCCGAGCCGAAGTCCCAGATCACCGGCTCCCCGCCCCGGGGCAGGAGGGCGAAGCGGATCAGCTTGTCCATCGCCCAGGTGCCGATGTGGGTCGAGGTCATGTAGCGGATGTTGTGGAAGTCGAAGCTGAGCAGGGCGCCCAGCTCGGAGCGCTCCAGCGACGCCTTCAGCCGCGCCAGCCGCTCGGTCCGGAGCCGGTCGAGGTCGACCCGCTCCTCCCAGTCGACCGCGTTCGGCCCGTACGTTCGGATGCCCATGGCCATCCCCCTCGACGAACCGTCAAGTACCGCTAAACATTGGCATGCCGGCCCAGGATGCACCAGACGGCCAGGGCCGGCTCGGGGCCGTCGTTGCTGAGCCGGTGGGGGGTGGTCGCCGGGAAGCTGATCGAGTCGCCCGGGCCCAGCTCGTGGGTGTCGAAGCCGACCCGGATGGTGAGGCGGCCCAAGAGCACGTAGCCGAACTCCTGGCCGGCGTGGCGCATGGAGGTGCCGTCCCCCGACGAGCTGCCGCCCGGCTGGTACTCGACGTGGAGGAACTCGACCCCCGGGTAGGACCCGGCCGTGAGCCGGCGCCAGCGCACGCCCGACTCCAGCTCCAGGATCTCGTGCTCGCCGGCCCGCTGCAGGGAGACGAACCCCTGGTCGCCCCGGGCGGCCATCCCGTCGCCGGCCAGCAGCCCGTCGACCGACACGTTGAGCAGGTTGACGATGTCGAACAGCTTGCCCACCGATGGGTGGGCCTTGCCGGTCTCGATCTGGGAGAGGGCGCTGGCGCTGATCCCCAGGCGCCTGGCCGTCTCCCGGAGCGAGAGGCCCTGGCGCAGGCGCTCGGCGCGCAGGCTGGCTCCCAGGTCGAGCACGCTCATGGCAGGAGTGTACAGCGGCCACTGTTCAGCCTCACTACACACGCGTTATGCTCCCGCCGACATCAGGTGGCTCTTCGTCGAGGAGGAGTACCCATGGCCGACCGGCTCCTGCTGCGTGGCGGCACCGTCCTGACCGTCGACCCCGACCTCGGCGACCTGCCGAAGGGCGACGTCCTCATCGAGGGGGACACGATCGCCCAGGTCGCACCCCAGATCGACGCCGACGCCGAGGTGGTCGACGCCAGCGGGATGATCGTCATCCCCGGCTTCGTCGACACCCACCGGCACACCTGGGAGGCGGCCATCCGCGGCTGCGCCCCCAACGCCACGCTCGGCAACTACTTCGTCGAGATCCTGGACTCCTTCGCCCCCCTGTACCGTCCCGAAGACGTCTACGCCAGCAACCTGGCCGGGGCCCTGGAGTGCATCAACGCCGGCATCACGACCCTGGTCGACTGGTCGCACATCAACAACACCCCCGAGCACCCCGACGCCGCCGTCCGCGGCCTCCAGGAGGCCGGCATCCGGGCCCAGTACGCCTACGGCAGCGCCAACACCTCGCTGAACGACTACTGGAACAACAGCAAGATCGCGGTCCCCGCCGACGACGTCCGCCGGGTCCGCGACACCTACTTCTCCTCCGGCGACGGCCTGCTGACCATGGCCCTGGCCACCCGGGGGCCGACCTACTGCAGTGACGAGGTCGTGCGGGCCGAGTGGGCCCTGGCCCGCGAGCTCGGCATCCCCATCACCATCCACGTGGCCATGTCCAGCGCCGGCCGGTTCGGCATGGTGAAGCAGCTCGGCGACCTCGGCCTGCTCGGGCCGGACACGACCTACATCCACTGCTGCTACCTCAGCGAGGAGGAGTGGCGGCTGGTGGCCGACAGCGGCGGCACGATCTCCATCGCCCCCCAGATCGAGCTGCAGATGGGCCACGGCTGGCCGCCGGTCGTGAAGTCGATGGAGTACGGGCTGCGGCCCAGCCTGTCCATCGACGTGGTCACCACCGCCCCCGGCGACATCTTCACCCAGATCCGCGCCGCCTTCGGGGCCGACCGGGCCAGGCTCAACGCGACCAGCTGGGAGGCCAACAACGACGCCCCGGAGCACGAGCTGACGGCGCGCAAGATGCTGGAGATGGCCACCGCCAACGGGGCGCACGTGGCCGGGGTCGAGGACCGGACCGGCTCGCTCACCCCGGGCAAGAAGGCCGACGTGGTCCTGCTGGACGCGACCGCCCTCAACGTCGCCCCGGTGATCGACCCGGTGGCCGCCGTCACCCTCTGCGCCGACGTCTCCAACGTCGACACCGTGCTGATCGACGGCCAGGTCAAGAAGCGCGGCGGCAAGCTGGTGGCCGACGCCGACGCGGCCCGCCGGCTGGTCGAGGCGTCCCGCGACTACCTGGTGGGCGAGCTGGAGCGCAAGCGGGCCGGGCAGCCTCCGGCATGACCTCCAGGTACCTGGTGGCCCGGGCCGGCGAGGCCGACCCGGTCGTGCCCGGGCCGTTCGCCGCCCACAGCGCCGGGTTCCGCCGCTGGGCGGTGGTCGGCGAGGCCGCCGCCGCCCACACCGGCTTCGGGATCTGCGACCTGGAGCCGGGCGGGCGGGTGGACGCCCACGTCCACTCCTTCGAGGAGAGCGTGTTCGTGCTCGAGGGCCGCCTCGTCCTGGACACCGCCGAGGGCTCGGTGCAGCTCGGCCCGGGCGACTACGGCCTGGTCCCGGTGGGGCTGGCCCACGCCGCCCGCAACCCTGGGCCGGGCCCGGCCCGCTGGGCCGACATGCTCGCCCCCCAGCCCCGGGCCCGCTTCGGCGACGACACCTTCCTCGTGCCGGCGCTTCCCGCCGGCGACCCGGTGCCGGTGGACGTGCGCGACCCCCGGACCCGGTCCTTCGGCCACATCGACCCGGCCAACATGGACCCGGGCCGCCAGACCCAGGACCAGCTGGCCGTGTCGGCCAGCATGCGCACCGCCCTGCTGGTCTACAGCGGCATCACCGTGAAGATGATGGTCGACAGCGACCTCGGGGCCCAGCTCCAGACCATGTTCATGGTCCAGTACGAGCCCGGCGGGGTGGCCGGCACCCACGACCACCCGCTGGAGGAGACCTACCTGGTGCTGGAGGGCGAGGTCGACGCCAGCTTCGACGGCGACGTCCACCGCCTGACCCCGGGCGACGTCGCCTGGGCCGGGGTCGGCTGCGTCCACGGCTTCTCCAACCCGGCCGACCGGCCGGTGCGCTGGCTGGAGACCCAGGCCCCGCAGCCGCCGTCCCGCCACTCCTACCGGTTCACCCGCGACTGGGACTACCTGCGCGACGCCCTCGCCTGATCGCCGAAAGGAGCTTGCCATGCCGGAGCAGGGAGCGGTCGTCGTGGTCGGGGGGACCCAGGGGCTGGGCCTGGAGGTGGCCCGCCACTACGCCGACCAGGGCCGCGAGGTCGTGCTGTCGGGCCGCGAGCGGCAGCGGGCCGACGCCGTCGCCGCCGACCTCGGCGGCAAGGCCAGGGGCATCGCCCTCGACCTGGCCGAGCCGGACCAGCTGGCCGAGCGGCTGGCCGGGGTCGAGCGGGTCGGCCACCTGGTCCTGGCCGCGATCGAGCGGGACGAGAACAGGGTCCGCTCCTTCGACCTGGAGGGCGCGACCCGCCTGGCCACCCTCAAGCTGATCGGCTACACCGAGGTGGTCCACCAGCTGGTCCCGCGGATGGACGACGACGGCGCGGTGGTGCTGTTCGGGGGGCGGGCCATGGACCGCCCCTACCCGGGCTCGACCATGGTGTCGACGGTCAACGGCGGCGTCACCGGGCTGGTCCACTCGCTGGCCGTCGAGCTGGCCCCGGTCCGCTGCAACGCCGTCCACCCCGGGATCGTCGGCGACAGCCCCTACTGGAGCGCCAAGGGCGAGGCGGCGCTGGAGCCGGTCCGCAACCGGACCCCGGGGGGACGGCTGGTGACCATGGAGGATGTGGTCGGGGCGGTGGTGTTCCTGCTCGAGAACCGGTCGGTGAACGGCGTCAACCTGGCCGTCGACGGAGGCTGGCTGCTGCTCTGAGGGGGCGGACGGAATGGGCGAGGGGCAGAGGGTCGCGGTCGTCGGGGCCGGCCGCATGGGCGGGGCCATGGTCGGCACGCTGCGCCGGGCCGGGGTCGAGGTGGTGGTGTTCAACCGGACCCGGCCCAAGGCCGAGGCGGTCGCCGAGGCCACCGGGGCGGTGGTGGCGGCCAGCGCCCGCGAGGCCGTCGAGGGCGCCCAGGTGGTGCTCAGCTCCCTGACCGACGACGCCGCCGTGGGGGCCGCCTACACCGGCCGCGACGGGATCGTGGCCGGCCTCCAGCCGGGCACGGTGGTCTGCGAGTCCAGCACCATCGACCCGGGCACCGTGCACCGCCTCCGGCCCCTGGTCGAGGCCCGCCGGGCGTCGCTGCTCGACACCCCGGTCTCGGGCAGCGTCTCCACCGTCGAGGCCGGCCAGCTCACCATCATGGCCGGCGGCGACCCGGAGGTGCTGGAGCGGGCCCGCCCGGCGCTCGACCCGCTGGCCAAGCAGATCTTCCACGTCGGCGGCCTGGGCTCGGGGGCGGTGATGAAGCTGGCCGTGAACTCGATCCTGCACGGCCTCAACCTGGCCCTGGCCGAGGGCCTGGTCCTGGCCGAGCGGGCCGGGGTGGCCCGCGAGGCCGCCTACGAGGTGTTCGCGGCCAGCGCCATCGCCGCCCCCTTCGTCCACTACAAGCGGGAGGCGTTCGAGCACCCCGGCCGGCCGCCGGTCGCCTTCAGCCTCGACCTGGTGGAGAAGGACCTGGAGCTGGCCCTGGCCCTGGCCGCCCAGTCGGGCGCCGCCATGGAGCAGGCGGCCACCAACCACCGGGTGGTCCAGGCCGCCGTCGCCGCCGGCCTTGGCGACCACGACCTCAGCGAGCTGGCCACCTACCTGCGCTCCTCCGGCCCGGACCCCGCCTGACCGGCCGCGCCGGTCAGGGGTTCTGCTCGCCCGTCCCGGTGTCCTCGGTCTGGCGCGAGTCGTCCTCGTGGGCGGGCAGCCCCTCCTCGCTCAGCCCGGAGTCGCTCAGGTTGGCGACCTCGGCCGCGTCGTCCTCGAAGGTCGTCCCCCCCGACCGGCGGCTCTCGTCCCGCTCGTGCTCGGGCAACCCGGCATCCTCGGTCCGGGTCTCGTCCCGGTCCTCCCAGCTGTCGTCCGGCCCCACACCCACGATCGCCACCTCCCGGTTCCGAACCGCTCCGACGCCGCTCCCCTGCCCCGACAGGCCCGGCCGGAAACCGGCACCGTGCTGTAATTGACGGCGTCCGCCGCCATCCCGCGTGAGGAGCTCCCCGTCATGTCCAGCGCCAGCGAGGCCCCCCCACCGCCCTTCACCCCCGGCCGCTTCGCCGGCCGGACCGCCATCGTGACCGGGGCCGGCTCCGGCATCGGGCGCGCCACCGCCCTGCGCCTGGCCCGGGAGGGCGCCCGGGTCGTGGCCGCCGACATCGCGGCCGACCGCCTGGAGCAGCTCACCGCCGAGTTCCCCGACCTCGACCTTCACCCGGTGACCGGCGACATCACCACCGACGAGGGCCTGGAGGCGGTCATGGCCGCCGCCGGCGACCGGGTCGACGCCCTGGCCAACGTGGCCGGGATCATGGACGCCTTCCTGCCCCCGGCCGAGGTCGACGACGCCACCTGGGAGCGGGTGTTCGCGGTCAACCTGACCGCCCCCATGCGCCTCACCCGGGCCGTGCTGCCGCTGATGCTGGCCGCCGGCGGCGGCGCGATCGTCAACGTCTCCTCCGAGGCCAGCCTGCGCGCCTCGGCCTCCGGGGTCGCCTACACCGCCTCCAAGCACGCGGTGAACGGCCTCACCAAGAGCACGGCCGTGTTCTACAAGGGCGACGGCATCCGGGCCAACGCCGTCGCCCCCGGGCCGGTGGCCACCCAGATCGAGGCGCCCTTCAAGTCCCAGCACGCCGCCGGCGTCCTCGGCCCGCTCATGCAGACCATGATCCCGCCGGTGGCCAGCGCCGACCAGCTCGCCGCCACCATCACCTGGCTGCTCAGCGACGACGCCAGCAACGTCAACGGGGCCATCCTCCCCTCCGACGGCGGCTGGTCGGCCATCTGAACGGGCGCATGACCCACCCGATCCTGTTCCTGGTCGACGACCGGCCCAAGGTGCTGGCGGCGCTGGCCGGCGACCTGGAGCGGCGCTTCGGGACCGACCACCGGGTCCTGACCGGGACCTCGCCCGGGGCGGCCCTGGAGGCGCTGGCGGGGCTGGCCCGCGACGGCCAGGAGGTCGCCCTGGTGGTGGCCGGCCAGCGGATGGCCGAGCTGCCCGGGGTGACGCTGCTGCTCAAGGCCCATGACCTGCACCCGTCGGCCAAGCGGGTGCTGCTGGTGGGGCGGCGGGAGTGGACGCCGGCCAACCCGGCCGTGCGGGCCATGACCCTGGGGCAGATCGACACCTACCTGTTCGAGCCCTGGCTGCCGGTGGCCCGGTTCCTGGACCTGCCGATCAGCCAGGTCCTGGCCGACTGGGTGCCGTCGCAGGGGCCGAGCTTCGAGGGGATCCGGATCGTCGGGCCCCGCTGGGGGACCCGCTCCCACGAGCTGCGGGACATGCTGACCCGGATGGGCATCCCCCACGGCTGGTACCAGGCGGAGACGGCCGCCGGGCGGCGGCTGCTGGAGGAGGCCGACGAGGACGGCTCGCGGCTGCCGGTGGTGCTGTTCCACAGCGGCCAGGTGTTCGTCGACCCCTCGGACGCCGAGCTGGCCGAGGCGCTCGGGTTCGGGACCAGCCCGGGAGCCGGGTCCTACGACCTGGTGATCGTCGGGGCCGGGCCGGCCGGGCTGGCCGCGGCCGTCTACGCCGCCTCCGAGGGCCTGGACACGCTGGTGGTGGAGCCGCAGGTGGCCGGCGGGCAGGCCGGGACCTCGGCCATGATCCGCAACTACCTGGGCTTCCCGCGCGGCATCGGCGGCGGTGACCTGGCCAACCGGGCGCTGGAGCAGGCCTGGCTGTTCGGGGCCAATCTGGTCCTGGCCCAGCGGGCCACCGGGCTGCGGGCCGACGGTCCCCGGCGCCTGGTCCGGCTCTCGGAGGGGAGCGAGGTCAGCGCCGAGGCGGTGGTGGTCGCCTCCGGGGTGTCGTGGCGCCGCCTGGGCGTGCCCGAGCTGGAGGCGCTCGTCGGCGCCGGGGTGTTCTATGGGGCGGCCGGGGCCGAGGCCAGGGCGATGGAGGGCCAGGACGTGTTCGTGGTCGGGGCCGGCAACTCGGCCGGCCAGGCCGCCCTCCACCTGGCCAAGCACGCGGCCACGGTGACCCTGCTGGTCCGCGGGCCCGACCTGGCCAAGAGCATGTCCGAGTACCTGATCCAGGAGCTCGAGCAGGCCTCGAGCGTGACCGTGCGGCTGCGCACCCAGGTCGTCGGCGGGCTGGGCGGCCACCGGCTGGAGGGCCTGGTCCTGCGGCACCGGGACACCGAGACGATCGAGGAGGTGCCGGCGGCGGCCCTGTTCGTGATGATCGGGGGCGAGCCCCGGACCGAGTGGCTGGCCGGGGTCGAGCGCGACGACCGCGGCTACATCCTGACCGGCCACGACCTGCTCGGCCCCGGCGGGACCGCGGCCGGCTGGCCCCTGCAGCGTCCCCCGCTGCTGCTGGAGACCAGCATCCCCGGGGTGTTCGCGGCCGGCGACGTCCGCCACCGCTCGGTCAAGCGGGTCGCCTCGGCGGTCGGCGAGGGCGCCGTCGCCGTCCAGCTGGTCCACCAGTACCTGGGCCGGACGTGAGCGACCGGGCCGCGTGGTGGGGCGCGGCCCGGTCGCTGGTCGAGCTGGGTCAGGGCTGCTCGGGCGGGTCGTGGTAGACGCCGACCGTCTGCTCGGCGGTGCCGCCGGGGCCGACGGCCTTGACGGTCAGGTGGCCGAGGATGGGCTCGTCCGGGTAGTGCCAGTTGAACAGCCAGCCGTCGCGGCCGTTGCTGTCCTGGCCGATCCGGCGGGCGAGGTCGGCGGTGCCGGTGCCGGTCGGGGTGAGCCAGAACTCGACCCTGGTGGCGTGCTGGGCGTCGAGCACGAAGGTGACGAGGCCGGCGCCGGGCGACAGCCGCCAGAACGCGCCTTCCTTGGGCAGGACCGGCTCGCTGCCGAACCCGGCGATACGCGGCCGGGGGGCAGGCTTGGTGGTGCCGGATGGCGGTGGGCCGTCAGGGATGGTCACGACCCCGGTGGCCGGGTCGGGTGCGCGGGCCGGGGCGGCCAAGGGCTCGCTCTGGGCGGCCGTGGTCGCGGTGGCGTCGTCGTCGGGCCCCGAGTAC
>CALGFH010000310.1 GCA_937881255.1 uncultured Actinomycetes bacterium | reverse complement strand
CGAGGACGCCGATGCCCTCGACCTCGACCTCGACCCGGTCGCCGGGCTCGAGCGGGCCGACGCCGGCCGGGGTGCCGGTGAGGAGCACGTCGCCGGGGAGCAGGGTCATCACCCGGCTCACGAAGGCGAGCAGGTCGGCCACGCCGTGCTCCAGCTGGGAGGTGCGGGCCTGCTGCTTCACCTCGCCGTTGACCAGGGTGTGGATGGCCAGGTCGCTCGAGTCCAGGTCGGTCTCGATCCAGGGGCCGAGCGGGCAGAAGCTGTCGAAGCCCTTGCCCCGCGTCCACTGGCCGTCGGAGCGTTGCAGGTCGCGCGCGGTGACGTCGTTGGCGCAGGTGAAGCCGAGCACGGCCTGGATGGCGTCGGCCGGCTCGAGGCGGCGGACCAGCTTGCCCACGACCACGGCCAGCTCGCCCTCGAAGTCGACCCGGCCCACCCACTCGGGACGCACGATCGGGTCGCCGGGGCCGACCACCGAGGTCGACGGCTTGAGGAACAGCACCGGCTCGGACGGGACCTCGTTGCCGAGCTCGCGGGCGTGCTCGGCGTAGTTGCGGCCGATGGCCACCACCTTGCTCGGCAGCACCGGGGCCAGCAGCCGGACCTCGGCGACCGGGAACCGCTGGCCGGTGTACTCGAAGGCGCCGAAGGGGTGCGGGCCGATGGCGGCCACGGTCTCGTCCTCGTGGACGCCGAAGCCGACGTCACCCTGATGGCTGTAGCGGACGATGCGCATGGGTCAGGCCTTGAGGAGGAGGGCTTCGAGGGTCAGCCCGGTGCCGAAGGCGAGGGCGACGATCCACTGGCCGGGCTCGACCTCGCCGCTGGCCAGCAGCTGCTCGAGGATGAACAGGACGGTGGCCGATGAGCGGTTGCCGCCGTCGGCCAGGACCTCGCGGGAGCGGGCGACCTGGGCGTCGCCGAGCCCGAAGCGCCGCTGGACCCGGTCGATGATCTCGGGGCCGCCCGGGTGGACGGCCCAGTGGTCGACGTCGCGCTGCTCCAGGCCGTGCGGGCCAAGGAGGTCCTCCACCAGCCGGCCGACACCCCGCTCGACCAGGGCCGGGACCCGGGGTGAGAGCCACATCCGGAAGCCCTCGTCCTCGACCAGCCAGCCCATCCGCTCCTCGCTGCGGGGCACGGTCACGGTGGCCGAGCCGACGATGGTCGGTCCGCCGCCGCCCGGGCCGACCAGCGCGGCCGCCGCCCCGTCGCCGAACAGGGCCAGGTAGACCGCGTCCTCGCGGGTCCTCGGGGCCTGGGTGTGCAGGGTGCACAGCTCCACGCAGGTGACCAGCGCCCGGCGGCCCGAGGCGTCGGCCAGGGCGGCCGCCGTGCGCAGGGCCGGCAGGGCCGCGTAGCAGCCCATGTGGCCGATGGCCAGGCGCTGGACCCGGTCGCCGAGCCCGAGGTCGTCGGCCAGGTGGACGTCGAGCCCGGGGCCGCTGTAGCCGGTGCAGGAGACGGCCAGCAGGTCGCCCACCTCGGCGGCCGCGCCCGGCCCGGCCCGTTCCAGGGCCCGCCGGGCCGCCTCGACCCCGAGCTTGCGGGCGGCCGGGGCGAACTCCCGCATCCGGTCGGCGGTGCTCCGCGGCCGGGCCGCGTACCAGGCCGGGTCGACGACCGAGGCGCGGCGCTCCACGCCGGAGTTGGCGAACACCTCGGCGAAGGCCGGGTCCCACCCGGGCTGGCCGGCGAAGAACGCCTCGACGATCTCCGACTGCTTGAACACGTAGTGGTCCGGCATGGCGGTGCCGAGGGCCTGGATGCGAGCGGTCATCCAACTGCCTTTCGGTAGTGCCCCAGGTAGGAGGCGCGGCGCCCGTTGCCGGTGGCGAAGCTGGGGATGTCGATGCGGCGGGTGAGCAGCCCGCGGGCGACGACCCCGGGGCCGATCCGGGGGGCCAGGCCGGTGAGCTGGACCGGCTCCAGGCCGGCCCGGCGCAGCAGCCGGTCCAGCTCGGCCGGGCGGATGAACAGCCGCCAGTCGTGGGTGCCCCTCGGCACGATGCGCAGCACCTGCTCCAGCCCGAACACGGCCGTGAACCACGCCCACGGGGTGCGGTTGATGGTGTCGAACAGGAAGCTGCCGCCGGGGGCGAGGACCCTGGCCAGCTCGGTCACGGCGGCCGGCAGGTCGGGCAGGTGCTCGAGCACGTCGGCGGCGACCACGGCGTCGAAGCTGCCGCTGGCGAACGGGAGCCGCTCCAGCCGGCCCTGGGCGGGACGGAAGGACCCGACCGACCGGGGCACCCCCTCGGGGTTCCCCGGACCCCTCCGGACGGCCCGGCGGGCCACCCCCAGGCTGCCCAGCGAGCGGTCGACCCCGACCACGCCGGCCCCGGCGGCGGCCAGCTCGCGGGCCACCAGGCCGCCGCCGCAGCCGGCGTCCAGCACCAGCCGGCCGCCCAGGTCGCCGAGCTCCCGGAGGTAGAAGCCGACCCGCGGCTGGTTGATGGCGTGGAGGATGGCCGCCGGCCCGTCCGGGTCCCACCACAGGTCGTCCATGCCCTCGTAGTACTCGTTGTCGATCACACAGCGCGCCGCCGGCACCGGCCGGGTCCGGTCGATGGTGAGCGCCGGCGCCCTCACCTCGGCCCGCCTGGGGCGCCGGCGGTCCCGAGCTCGACCCGGCCCAGCCACTGCAGGGTGGCATCGTGGGAGGGAGGCAGGAGCAGGCCGGCGTTGGCGTCGCGCAGCAGCCGCTCCAGCGGGCCGGTGCGCAGGTAGCCACTGCCACCGGCCGTCCGCAGGGCCATGGTGCAGACCTCGAGGGCGGTCTGGCAGGTGAACAGCTTGGCCCCGGCCATGCGGCCGTAGTGGGCCACCGGGTCGGGGTCGGGCGGCCTGGCGACGGCGGCCAGCAGGGTCGCCCGGGCCGCGTCGAGGCGCATGCGCATCTCCCCCACCGCCTGCTGCACGCCCGGCAGCTCGGCCAGGGACTGCCCGAGGCCCTCGTTGCGGCGCTTGGGCAGGCCGTCGGCCACGTGCCGGAAGGCGGCCTCGGCGGCGCCCAGGAAGATGCTGGCGAACGACGGCCACGACCAGTGCGACCCGACCAGGAAGCTGACCGCCACCGGGAAGCCGACGGCGACCACGCACTCGGGCGGGATCTCGAGGTCGTCGATGGCCAGGGCGTGGCTGCCGGTGGCCCGCATGCCCATGGCCTTCCAGTCGCCAAGGACGCGGACGCCCCGTTCCGGCCGCGGGACCAGGAACCCGATCGGCTCCCGGCCGTCCTCGGTCTCGACCGCCGCCGACAGGAACAGGTGGGTGGCCCGCGGCCAGCCGGTGAAGAACGTCTTGGTCCCCGACAGGCGGTAGCCGCCGCCCGGCAGCGGGGTGGCCGTGCTGGCCTGGTACCACCAGTTCCCGCCCGACTGGGGCTCGGAGAACCCGCCGGCCAGGATGGCGCCCTCGGTCGCGACCTGCTTGAGGAACGGCTCCACCCGGTCCCGGAAGCCCTCGGCCAGCAGGCCGACCCCGTGCAGGTGCATGTTCACGGCCAGGGCGGTGGCCGGGTTGCCCTCGGCGAGCCGGCTCTGGGCGGCGACCAGGTCGAGGGCGCCCGCCCCCATGCCGCCGAGCTCGGCCGGGACGGTGATGGCCGTGTAGCCGGCCGCCACCATCTCGTCGAAGTCCTCGTGGCAGAACGCGTCGGCCTCGTCGTACCCGGCCGCCCTGGCGGCCAGGGCCGGGACCAGGCCCGCGGCCAGGTCGACGATCTCCTGGCGGGGCTCGGTGGGACGCGATGGATGCTGCATGGCTACTCCTGGGCATAGACGCTCGGGCCGTCTACCCCAACAGCCTTCCACGAACCTGCCGCAAACACGAACGGTGCCGGCCCGACTGCCGCAAGTGCCCAGCCCGATCTGGGCACCGTGAGCCCGCGGATTGGGCCCGAACCCCGATGCCGGGCGGCGCCCCACCCGGCCAGGCTGGGCCTGCCCGGATCCCGTCGAACCCAGCGAGGCCAGCCATGCCGATCGACGCCAGCGCCGTCGCCGCCCGGGTGGCCGCGGCCACCCCGCCCGAGCGGGACCGGTTCGCCGACCTGCTGCGGGTGGCCAGCATCCTGGTCGTGGTCGCCGGGCACTGGCTGATGGCGGTGGTCGCCTGGCGCGACGGCCGGGTCGAGGGCGGCAACGCGCTCGCCCTGGTGCCAGGCCTGTGGCTGGCCACCTGGCTGCTCCAGGTGATGCCGCTGTTCTTCTTCGTCGGCGGCCTGGCCAACCTGGTCTCGGCCCGCCGGGGCGGTGGCTGGACTGGGTTCGTCCGCGGGCGGGCGGCCAGGCTGCTGCGGCCCACCCTGGCCTTCCTGGCCGTGTGGGCGGGAGGCGCCGCCGCCCTCGGGCTGGCCGGGGTGCCCGAGGCGGTCCTGCGCCCGGTGGCCAGGCTGGTCGTCCAGCCGCTCTGGTTCCTCGGCCTGTACCTGCTGGTGGTGGCCGTCGCCCCGGCGATGCTGCGGCTCCACCGGCGGTTCGGGCCGGCCGTGGTCCTGTGGCTGGGCCTGGCCGCCGCCGCGGCCGACATCGCCGGTCGGGTGCCCGGCCTGGACCGGGTCGGCGAGCTCAACTTCCTGCTGGTGTGGCTGTTCGCCCATCAGCTGGGATTCCTGTACGCCGACGGGACCCTGGCCGGCTGGCCCCGGCGGGCCCACGCCGCCATGGCCGGCGGCGGCCTCGCCGCCCTGGCCGCCCTCACCGCCTCCGGGGCCTGGCCACCGAGCATGGTCGGCCTCCCCGGGGACCGGGTCTCCAACATGAGCCCGCCCAGCCTCTGCATCGTCGCCCTCACCGTCTGGCTGGTCGGCCTGGCCATGCTGGTCAGGGACCCGGTGACCCGCTGGCTGCGGCGCCCCCGGCCCTGGGCCCTGGTGGTGACCGCCGGCTCGGCCCTGATGACCCTGTTCCTCTGGCACCTGACCGCCCTGGTCCTGGCCGTCCTGGTCCTCCACCCCCTCGGCCTGACCGAGCCGGCCCCCGGCACCCCCACCTGGTGGGCCCTGCGCCCCCTGTGGGTGCTGGTCCCCGCGACCCTGCTGGTGCCGTTGGTGGCCCTGTTCGCCCGCTTCGAACGCCCCCGCCAGGCCCGCTCCGGCACCCGCACCCCGGACGCGGGCACCGCCGGCGCGATCCTCCGAACGGCGCTCGGAACAGCGGGGGTGATCCTCGGGCTCCTCGGGGTTGCCGTTGGCGGGATCTGGCCGCTGCCCGGCACGGCCGCCGAGCTGGCCGGGCTCCAGATCAGTCCGGGGGCTGGGCTGCTCTGCCTCGGGGCCGGGGTGGTGCTGCTGGGGCGCGGTAGGCTCGAGGGGTGAGCGAACGGCTGTTGCGGCTGCTCCAGGACGCGGCCACGGGATCGCCTCCGGCGGCGGACGGGTTGGTGGAGGTGTGGCCGGCCCCCGAGGGACCGGTCGACGCGGTGCTGGCGTTCACGGCCCACCATGTGGTGGCGGCCGGGATCGACCCCGACCTGGTGGCGGCGCGGCTGCCGGACGGGGACCTGGGGGCGCCGATGAGCCCAGGGTTCCTGGGGTGGCTCGGGGAACGGCTGGGAAGCCTGCCGGGCAGCCTGGACGTGGTGCTGGCCGCGTGGTGCTGGCCGCCGAGGGGGTGGGCGGCGACCCGCCGCTGGAGCTGCGGCCCGGGGCCGGCCCGGCCCGGCACCCGCGGACGGCCCGGGCGCTGCGCTACCGCGGCGACCTCCAGGTCTGGACCGACCCCGGAGGGGCCGGGGTGCTGCTGCTGGGGCGGGGGCTGGCCGGGCGCCGGGAGGTCGCCTTCGAGGTCGACCCGGCCCGGCGCAACCGCGGGCTGGGCCGGCTGCTGGTCGCGGCCGCCCGCCACCTGGTCCCGCCCGGCGAGGTGCTGTTCGCCCAGGTCACACCGGGCAACGCCGCCTCCCTGCGGGTGGTCGAGGCGGCCGGGTTCCGGCCCATCGGGGCCGAGGTCCTGTTCCACCGCGACGGCGCCGACCCGAGCTAGGCCCGCCCCCTCGGCCGGCGTCGGTAATTCGCGTGCCGGGCCCGCGCCCGGCTGCTGCAATAGGCGCATGGAGGACTACCGGCCCGAGACCTACGGCGACCGCATCGCCGACCTCTACGACCAGATGGTGGTGGGCCTGCCCGACCCGGCCGACTGCGTCGACCGGCTGGCCGAGCTGGCCGGGCCGGGGCCGGCGCTGGAGCTGGGGATCGGCACCGGCAGGGTCGCCCTGCCCCTGGCGGCCAGGGGCGTCCGGGTGCACGGCGTCGACGCCTCGGCGGCCATGGTGGAGCGGCTGCGGGCCAAGCCGGGCGGCGGGGCCATCGAGGTGACCCTCGGCGACTTCGCCGGCGTGCCCGTCGCCTCCGTCGAGGGCGGCTACCCGCTCGTCTACGTGGTCTTCAACACCTTCTTCTCGCTGCTCACCCAGGACGACCAGGTGCGCTGCTTCGCCGAGGTGGCCGGCCGGCTGGCCCCGGGGGGCGCGTTCGTGGTCGAGGCGTTCGTGCCCGACCCGACCCTGCACCCGGGCGGCCAGAGCGTCCGGACCCGCCACCTGGGCCTCGACCTGGTCCAGTTCGACGTCGCCCTGCACGACCCGGTCGCCCAGCGGGTCGACTTCCAGCACGTGCTGCTGGCCGGCGACGGCACCCGGCTGCTGCCCGGGGCGATCCGCTACGCCTGGCCGGCGGAGCTGGACCTGATGGCCCGGATGGCCGGCCTGCGGGTCCGCGAGCGCTGGGGCGGCTGGCGCCGGGAGCCGTTCGGGGCGGCCAGCGGCCTGCACGTCTCGGTCTACGAGCACGCCGGGGCGGCCGCCTCGTAGCATGAGGGCATGGACGGGACGCTGGACCTGGACGACTGGCGGCGGCGGGTGGCGCTGCTGTACCTGAGCGACCCGGCCGAGGGGGAGGAGGGGGCGGCGGCATTCCGCCGGGGCCGGGACGAGCTGTTCCGCGACCATCCCCAGTCGGCCCTTGACGACGGCCAGCGGGCCCGGTTCAGCGGCCTGCCGTGGTTCCCGTACGACCCCGGGGCCAGGGTCACCGCCGAGCTGGGACCGCCGGGCGAGGAGGGCGAGCTGGCCGTGGACACCGGCGGCGAGGACGGCACCGTCCGCTATCGGCGGGTCGGGCGGCTGGCCACGCCCTTCGGCGACCTCACCCTGTTCTGGACCCTCGGCTACGGGGGCGGGCTGTTCCTCCCCTTCCGGGACGCGACCGCCGGGGAGGAGACGTACGGGGCCGGGCGCTACCTGACCGACACCATCAAGGGGACCTGGGGCCGGGGCCTGGACCACCGGGGCGACCGGGTGGTGCTGGACTTCAACTACGCCTACAACCCGTCGTGTGCCTACAACGCCCGCTGGGCGTGCCCGCTGGCCCCGCCCGAGAACCACCTCGAGGCGGCGGTCCGGGCCGGGGAGCTGGCCTACCCCGACCCGGTCTGATCCATCCCCCGGCTGGGGGCTACTCGAGCTCTCTGCCGAGCTGGTTGGCACACTCCTCCCGGGCGGCGGAGCCGACGGCGTCCTCCATGCAGCGCCCGAAGTCGTTGAAGTCGTTGACGTGGGTCGCGAACCAGGTGCCGATGCTGATCGTGAGGAAGACCCCGACCAGCAGGGCGATGCCGCCGGTGACGAGCCCGGCCACGGCCTGGCCGCGGTTGTCGGCCTCGCCGCGGTTGGCCCGCATGAGGCCGAGGATGCCGAACAGCACCGCCAGCAGGCCCAGGAACGCCCCGAGGGGCGAGAACAGCAGGAGCAGCACCAGCGTCAGGGCGACAACGCCGAGAACCAGCGCGGTCGTGCCCATGCCGTTGCGGCGGGTCCGGGTGGCCGGGTAGCCGGCGGTCGGGTAGCCGCCGGCCGGCGCCTGGCCGGGGGGCGGGTAGTCGCCGGGTGGGCCCTGACCGGGCTGGGGAGGGTACGGAGGACGGTCGGATGGGGTGTCGGTCATGGTGACCTCCCTGAAGGCGCTCGGGGCGGCCGCACACTACTCCCCCGGTGGCGCCAAGGGAACGGGCGACCGGTTGGGCCCGGGGCCCGCTGGGCACCATTGGCCGGACGGGGAGGTGCCATGAGTGAGCTCGGCGTCAGGGACGTGTACGACCTCCAGCTGCGGGAGGTGTCGGGGATCTGCGAGCGGGCGGCCGGTGACGGGCGGCCCCGCCAGCTGCTGGCCATCGGCGACGACAGCCACCACCTGCTGGTCGGCGACCTGGAGCCGGAGGTGCCGGAGGAGTTCGCCCGCCACGACCTGGAGCCGCTGCTCACCGGGGCCGGGGTGCGGCTGGGCCGGAGCTCGCAGTGGGAGGGGGTCGACACCGACGACACCGGGCGGGTGTTCGTGCTCCGCGAGGTCCCGGGCACGGTGTTCGTGTTCGACCCTGGGCTGGGCCGGCTGCTCCACGTCCTGCACCTGACCGTGGAGGACGACCCGGGCGAGCAGGAGGCGTGGGACGCCGACGAGAACGCCCTCGGCGAGGGGCTGCTGCTGCTCCGCAACGGCCACCTGTTCGTGGTCAAGGAGGAGAAGCCGCGGCAGCTGCTCGAGTTCGGGCTGCCCGGCGAGCAGGCCCAGGGGCTCCACGGCGACCTGCTGGTCACCGACACCGGCCGCTTCCCCACCCCCGGCGAGCGGACGGCCACCTTCCACATGCTGTCCGCCTGGGACCTGGGCGGCGAGGCCCTTGAGCGGGTCGGCGACCTGAGCGACGTCACCGTCGGCCCCGACGGCCGGGTCTACCTGCTCAGCGACGAGTCCCGCTGCATCGCCCGGCTCCAGCCGACGGTCCCGCCCGAGAGCGGGACGGTGGCCGTCGACCGCATCTGGGGCCTCCCCGACCGCCTCCACCAGCCCGAGGGCCTGGTCATCACCCCCACCTGGGACGTGCTGATCGCCACCGACCACGAGGAGCAGCGCGAGAACCTGTTCCTGATGGAGGGCCTCGACCCCTAGGGGTCAGCCGCCGGCGGTGAACTCCTCCATGGCCAGCAGGGGGCGGACGGCCCGCTCGACCGGTCCCCGGGTGAGGTAGCGCTGGAGCCGGTCGCCGGTGAGCTCGTTGCCGAGGGCGGCCATGACCATGCCCTGGTCCAGGGCCAGCCAGTAGCGGGAGACCTGGCCGTTGTCGACGTTGACGGCGTCGAAGAAGCCGCCCTCGCCGTAGACGTCGAAGTCGCGGCGGAGCTTGGCCAGGTTGTCCAGGGCGGCCCGGCGGGCATAGGGCAGGGCCAGGAACGAGGCGTGCGGGGTCACCACCCCGTTGGTGTAGGCCTCGGGGGGCGGCAGCGGCTGGGCGGGGCGGCAGTCGCCGAAGCCGTAGTCGACCAGGGTGTTGTCGTTGTTGGAGGCGTAGCCGTCGGGGTTGAGGCCGATGGCGTCGACCCCGTACTCGCGGTAGCCGCCCGAGGGGTTGTTGGAGGGCGAGAAGCCCCAGTAGCCGTAGCCGGCCTCCTCGAGGCCGTGCTCGACCTGGGCCCGCACGTACAGCGGGTGGTTGACGCCCCAGCTGCGCGGCCCCCAGCGGGCCTCGGGGACCAGCAGCGGCACCATCAGGGCCTCGAACATGCTCCCGCCCCAGCTGGGCACGATGTCCATGCCCCGGTAGCGGTAGTGGCCCTCGAACACCTCGACGCCCAGGTAGGTGCGGGTGACGCCGGCCGGCTGCTGCTCCTGCCAGTCCCAGTCGCAGGTCGGCGGGAAGGTCCGGGACATCCGGAAGTAGTGGGTCGCCGGGACCTGGCCGAAGGCGATGCCGAGGTAGCTGGCGATCCGCGGCTCGGTGTTGAGCGAGCCGTAGTGGTGGCAGGTGTAGAGCACGTCGGGGACGTCGCCGCGGTAGTTGCCGGGGGTGGTGCACTGGGTGCCCGGCGGGTCGACCCAGAACCCGCCCCGGAGCAGGCCGGCGGCCGGGTCGTAGTAGTAGCCGAAGTCCATCGGGTCGAGCAGGGCGCGGGCCTGGCTGCGGAGCTGCGGGACGGCGTTGCTCACCATCAGCAGGGCCGCGGCCATCCAGCCGTTGTCGACCGAGGACAGGAACGGGTAGACGGGGCTGCCGTCCACCGGCCAGGTGGTCAGCTTGGCCCCGCTGGCCGGGTCGTACCAGTTGTAGAACATGCCGCTGGGCTGGTGGCGCTCCAGGCGGGCGACGGTGGCCAGGGTGGCCGCGATCCGCCGCCGGGCCTGGGACGGGGAGATGATCCCGGCGTCGCGGGCGGCCAGGGTGCTCCACAGGTAGGCGCCGACGTTGGTCGGCGAGGTGTAGCGGCTGCGCTCCCCGGCCGCGGAGACGTTGTCCGACGGCAGCCCGGTGGCCGGGTCGAGCAGCAGCTCGAACGACCGCCAGGTGTCGGCGGCGTAGCGCTGCAGCACCCGCCGGTCAGCGGAGCTGGAGGCCGCGGCCGGCGCCTGGCCGGCCGCCGGCGCGGCCAAGGGGAGGGCGAGGGCGAGTCCGAGCAGGACGGCGAGAACGGCGAAGCGGCGACGCGGCATGGTCGGGGCTCCTCCCTAACGGATGGTGAGCTCGGCGGTGAGGGGGCGGTCGGCGGACGAGCGGCCCACGGTGAGCTGGTAGGGGCCGGGCTCGGTCTCCCAGGACCGGGTCTCCGGGGACCAGTGCTGGAAGGCCCGCGGGGCCAGGCGGAGCTCGGCGGTCACCTCCTGGCCGGGGTCGGCGTGGACGACCGCGAACCCGGCCAGCCAGAAGGCCGGCCGCTCGACCGCCGAGGCCGGGCGGGCCAGGTAGGCCTGGACGACTTCGCGGCCGGGGCGGGGGCCGGAGTTGGCCAGCCGGGCCCTGGCCACGACCTCGGTGCCGGGGTCGGCGGCGGCCGGCGCCTCCAGGCCCTGGTAGGCCCAGGTGGTGTAGCCGAGGCCGTGGCCGAAGGGGAACGCCGGCTCGGTCCCGGCCCGCGCCCAGGCGCGGTAGCCGACGTGGAGGCCCTCCCGGTACTCGAGCCGGCCCGCCACCGGCCGGGTGTCCAGCACCGGGACGTCGGCCTGGCGGGCCGGCCAGGTGGTGGGCAGCCGCCCGCCCGGCTCGGCCCGGCCACACAGCACGTCGGCCAGGGCGTGGCCGAACTCCTGGCCGGGGAACCAGCTCAGCAGGATCGCCGGGACCTGGTCCCGCCAGGGCAGCTCGACCGGGCTGCCGGCGTTGACCACCACCACGGTGCGCGGGTTGGCGGCGGCCACGGCCCGGACCAGCTCGTCCTGGCGGCCGGGCAGGGCCAGCGAGGCCCGGTCGTAGCCCTCGCTCTCGATCTCCGCGGTGGTGCCGACGACCACCACGGCCACGTCCGCGCCGGCGGCCAGGGCGACCGCGTCGGCCAGCTCCTCGTCCTCGGGCGGCGACGGCTCCTCCACGGCCAGGGTCACCGAGGCGGCGGCGCCGTCCTCCAGGTGGTGGACCACGGTCAGGTCGACCTCCTCGCCCTCGGCCAGGGTCAGCCGGCCGCTCCGCTGGGGCGCGGCCAGCAGCCCGGCGGCGTCGTCGGTCTCGGGCCGGATGCGCTCGTCGACCAGGACCCGGTCGCCGGCGGTGAGCCGGAACCGCCCGGTCCCGGCCACCCCGATCCCGTGCTCGCCGCCGGCCCGGGCCCGCAGCCGGGCCGCGACCTCGATCCTGGCCGTCCGCCGCAGGACCTCCAGCCCCAGCCAGATCAGCTTCCCGGCCAGCCGGTGCTCGGCCAGCAGCACCCCCCCGTCGGCGTCCAGGAACCGCACCGCCAGCCCCGGCTCCCCGGTCTCCGGGTCGGTCACCTGCCCGGCGGTCACCGGCTCCAGCCCCCGCCGGATCCGGGCCCCCGGCCCGTGCACCACCTCGGCCCCCGTACCGAGCGCCGCCTCCAGCCCCTCCACCGGCGACACCACCGCCGCCGGGAACACCGTGGCACTCCCCCCACCCTGGCTCCGCGGCCGCTCCGCCCCCGGCCCGTGCACCACCTCGGTCCCCGGCCCGAGCGCCGCCTCCAGCCCCTCCACCGGCGACACCACCGCGACCGGGAACACCGTGGCGCTCCCCCCACCCTGACTCCGGGGCCACACCGCCCCCGGCCCCACCACCGCCACCCGCTTCAGCCCAGCCGGGTCCAGCGGCAGCAGCCCCTGGTTCCGGACCAGCACCGCCCCAGCGGCCGCCGCCTCCCGCGCCACCGCCGCCCCATCCGGCCCCGGTACCCGCCCAGGCGGGACCCGCCCAGGCGTCACCGGCCCAGGCGTCACCCGCTCCGCCGGGATCGCGGCCCCCCGGAGGGGGAGAGTAGCCGACCGGGAAATGGGGTGCGGGGGGCTGTCCACATCCCCAACCGCGCCGGCCTCGGCCCCGGGACCTACCTCCTCCAGGGCCCCGACCCGCAAGGCCAGGCGGAGCAGGCGGCGGACCTTGTCGTCGACGGCGGTCTCGGGGATCGAGCCGTCGCGGACGGCCGCGACCAGGTCGTCGCCCCAGGGGCCGTCGGGGCCGGGCATGGCCAGGTCGGTGAGGGAGGGGCCGGCGGCGGCCAGGGAGCGGGTGGCGTGCCAGTCGGAGACGACCACGCCGTCGAAGCCCCACTCCCCCTTGAGGGGGTCGGCCAGGAGCGGGCTCTCGGTCATGGTGGGGCCGTTGACGCCGTTGTAGGCGGCCATCACCATCCAGGCCCCGGCCTCGCGGACCAGGTGCTCGAACGGGGCCAGGTAGAGCTCGCGCAGGGCGCGCTCGCCGACCCGGGCGTCGAGGGTGAACCGCTCGGTCTCGGAGTCGTTGGCCACATAGTGCTTGGGGGTGGCGGCGACGCCCTCGCCCTGGACGCCGCGGACATAGGCGGCGCCGATGCGGGCGGTGAGCAGCGGGTCCTCGGAGAAGCACTCGAAGTGGCGGCCGCCCAGCGGGGAGCGGTGGAGGTTGATGGTCGGGCCGAGCAGGACGTCGACGCCCTTGACCCTCGCCTCGGTGGCCAGGAACCGGCCCAGCCGGGTGGCCAGGTCCTCGTCCCAGCTGGCGGCCATGCAGGTCGGCGAGGGCAGGTTGGTCGAGGTCCGGCGCTCGTCCCAGGCGTCGCCGCGGACCCCGGCCGGCCCGTCGGACAGGGACATGGCGCGCAGCCCGGCCCTGGGCTCGTCCCAGGTGGCCCAGAAGTCGGCCCCGGTGCAGAGCCGCACCTTGGCCTCCAGGTCGAGCCGGGCCAGCAGCTCCTCGACCCGGTCCTCGGCCGCGCTCATCCCGTGTCCCCGCCGGCCGGGACCAGCTCGACCAGGGACACCGACGGCATGGGCAGGTCGAAGGCGAGCTCGACCACCCCGCCCCCGGCCCCGACCCGGCGGGCCGGCTCCAGCTCCTCCAGCCGGTTGGCCTCCCCGAGGGCCGCCCACTGGGCGTCGTCGGGCCAGTCGGCCCCGCCGGACATGGCCTCCCAGACGGCGGCGATGTTGGACCGCTCCAGGTCGACCCGGAGGTGGCGCAGCTCGTAGGCGGGGGCGGCCAGCCCCTCGACCCGGAGCCTGACCGACCGGTCGAGCAGGGGCTCGCCGGTGGACCGGGTCTGGTCGAGGGTGACGTTCCAGAGCGCGACCGCGACCCGGCCGTCGCCGGGGTCGCGCGACCCCCAGGCCTCGACCAGCCCGCCGGCGCCGTCGCCGTCCAGCTCCACCCGGAGCTCCTCGGGGCCGAGGCGCTCCAGCAGCTTGCACGCCCAGAAGCGGGGCTTGCGCAGGTTGCCGACGGTCAGCAGCCCGAACCCGCCGTGGAGCAGGCGGCTCGGCCGCCCCAGCTCCTCGAAGTGGTCGGAGGCGACCCACCAGGAGAGGGCGTCGACCCGGCCGGCGGCCGAGCGCATCCCCTTGGCCAGGAACGCGGCCGCGTACACCGACTCGGCCACCGGGTTGGACAGCCGCGGGTGGACCCCCCACTCGGTCCACCAGATGGCCGCGTCCTCGCGGCCGTGGCGGGCCAGGGCCGGGCGCAGGTCGAGCGGCGGGCTGCCGTACAGGTGGGTGGAGACGAAGTCCAGGGGCGCGCCCGTCTTCTGGGTGTGGGCGAGCAGGTCGTCGACCCAGCCGACGGCGGCCGTGGCCGGCCCCCCGACCCGCAGGCCGGGGTCGACCGAGCGCACCGACCGCACCGCCGTGTCGTACAGCCGCAGGTACTCGGCGGCGTCGCCGCTCCAGAAATATTCAAGATTTGGCTCGTTCCAGACCTCGAAGGCCCAGTGGTCGCGGACCTCGTCGCGCCCGTAGCGGTCGACCAGGTGCTGGGTCAGGTCGCGGACCAGCTCGGCCCAGCGGTCCCAGTCCTTGGGCGGCGACGACACCCCCTTGTAGAAGAAGCTGGTGTGGTCGGGGTCGCGGGCCAGGTCGCGGGGCATGTAGGCCAGCTCCACGACCGGCCGCAGCCCGATCCCCAGCAGCCGGTCGTAGACCCGGTCGATGCCGCTGAAGTCGTGCACCGGCTTCCCGTCGACCTCCCGGTAGGTGCCGAGGTCGTCGCCGAGGATGGCGTGGGCCCGGACCGCGGCCACGCCCAGCTCGTCGTGGGCGATGCGCAGGGCCTCGGTGAGCTCCTCGCCGATCGGCCGGCCGCCGGTGCGGTCGGTGCTCAGCATGTGGCTGAGGTGCTCGGAGCCGATCATCGGCCGCCAGGGCCGGTGCAGCGGCCCGGCGGCCCGGGCCGCGTCGACGGTGACGGCGACCACGGCCTCCCCCGCCGCCTCCGGGGCGGCCGCCACCGCCGCCGACAGCGGCCCGACGGTGTCGGCGTCGGGCACGGCCGCGACCGCGTACCAGCGGGCCCGGCCGGCCTCGACCTGGGTGTCGGCGTACGGCGCGTGGGGCACGGCGAACACGGTGTCGCCGCCGTGGTGGTCGAGGGGCTGGAACGGCCCCTCGGGGGTGTCGGCCCGGTGGACCAGGTAGCCGATGGCGCCGGGGACGGGCGCCCAGTCCAGGGTCACCTGGGCCCGGCCGGGCCGGGCGGCCAGCCCGGCCGGGGCGTCCAGCGGCGCCGGGGCGGCGGCGAAGTGGCCCTGCCGCGGCCCAGTCCAGGTGAACCCGAGCGGGGCGGCGGCGTCAGGGCTGTGTCCGTCCTCCTTGCTTGGTTCGTTCATTTGATGCCGGTGGTTGCGACGCTCTGCACGAAGTAGCGCTGGAGGGCGATGAACAGGGCGACCACGGGGAGGATGATCACCACCGCGCCGGCCATGAGCAGACCGTAGCGGGTGGCGTTCTGGCCGACCGAGTACAGGGCCAGGGCGACCGGCAGGGTGTACTTGTCCTCGGACTGGGC
>CALGFH010000309.1 GCA_937881255.1 uncultured Actinomycetes bacterium | reverse complement strand
AGGCGGCCAGGTGCTGCTCCAGCCACTGCACGCTCTCGGCGTCCAGGTGGTTGGTGGGCTCGTCGAGCAGGAGCAGGTCGGGCCGGGACAGCAGCAGCCGGCAGAGCGCGACCCGGCGCCGCTCCCCGCCGGACAGGGTGGTCACGTCCGCGTCCCCCGGCGGCAGCCGCAGGGCGTCCATGGCCATCTCCAGCTGGGCGTCCAGGTCCCAGGCGCTGGCCGCCTCGATGGCGTCCTGCACCTTGGCGTAGTCCTCCAGCAGCCGGTCCATCTCGTCCGGGCCGGCCTCGCCGAGGCGCAGGCTCAGCTCCTCGAACCGGGCCAGCAGGGCCCGGGTCGGGGCCACGCCCTCCTCGACGTTGCCGAGCACGTCCTTGGCCGGGTCGAGCACCGGCTCCTGGAGCAGGATGCCGACGCTGGCCCCCGGGGCCAGGGCGGCCTCGCCGTTGGAGATTGTCTCCAGCCCGGCCATGATCTCGAGCACGGTCGACTTGCCGGCGCCGTTGGGCCCGACCACCCCGATCTTGGCCCCCGGCAGGAAGGCCAGGGTCACGTCGTCGAGGATCAGCTTGTCCTGGTGCGCCTTGCGCACCCGCTGCATCACGTAGATGAACTTGGTCACGCAGGGCATTCTACGAGCCGGTCCCGGACTACTCACACAGGAGGGCGGATGCACCCGGCGCTGGAGCAGGTCGACTGGGAGCGGGAGGGCGCGGCGGTGGTGGAGCTGCTGGCCGCGCTGCTGCGGTTCGACACCACCAACCCGCCCGGCGACGAGGCCGAGGCGGTGGCCTTCCTGGCCGACACCCTCCGGCAGGCCGGGGTCGAGCCGGAGGTGCTGTCGCCGGTGCCGGGGCGGGCCAACCTGGTCGCGCGGCTGGCCGGGGGCGACGGGGCCGAGGCCCCGCTGCTACTCAACGGCCACGTCGACGTGGTCGCGGCCGAGGCCGGGCGCTGGCGGCACCCGCCGTTCGCCGGGGAGGTCCACGACGGCGAGCTCTGGGGGCGGGGCGCGGTCGACATGAAGTCGATGGTGGCCATGAGCGTGGCCACCGTGGGGCTGCTGACCCGGCTCGGGGTGCCCCTGCGGCGCGACCTCAAGCTGGCCGTGGTCGCCGACGAGGAGGCCGGCTGCGCCGCCGGCAGCGCCTGGCTGGTCGACCACCACCCGGACAAGGTGCGGGCCGGCCACGCCCTCGGGGAGGTCGGCGGGGCCACCTTCTACCTGGGCGGGCGGCCCTTCTACCCGATCCAGGTGGCCGAGAAGGGCATCGCCTGGCTGCGGGCCTCGGCCACCGGGGCGACCGGCCACGGCAGCATCCCCCGCGAGGACAACGCCGTGGTCCGGCTGTCGGAGTTCCTGGCCCGGGTCGGGCGGCGCCGGCTGCCGCTGCACGCCTCGCCCGAGGTGCGGCGGTTCCTGGAGGCCCTGACCGAGCTGCAGGGCCGGGCCGGCCGGGCCGCCCTCCCGCTGCTGCTCCACCCCCGCTGGTCCAGCCTGGTCCTGCGCCGGGGCGTCCGCGACCCGGGGATGGCCCGCCTGCTCAGCGCGGTGCTGCGCAACACGGCCAGCCCGACCGTCGTCCACGCCGGGGCCAAGGTCAACGTCATCCCCGGCCGGGCCGAGGCCGAGCTGGACGGCCGCATCGCCGTCGGCTCCAGCGAGGCCGAGCTCCTGGCCGAGCTGCGTTCCCTGGCCGGCCCCGACATCGAGCTCGAGCTCCTCGGCCCCAGCCGCCCCCCGACCGTGACCCCGCCCGGCGACCCGCTGTTCGACCTCCTGGCCGGCGTGGTCGCCGACCACCACCCGGGCGCGGTCGCCGTCCCCACCGTCACCCCCGGCTTCACCGACGCCAAGTTCTGGTCCCAGCTGGGCACCGCCTGCTACGGCTTCGCCCCCATCCGCCTCGAGCCCTCCGACCCCGACTTCGCCGCCATGTTCCACGGCGACGACGAACGCGTCCCCGTCGCCGGCCTCAAGGCCGGCCTCCGCATGCTGGCCGACGCCGTCGCCCGCCACTGCTGCTGAGCGCGAGGAGCCATCCATGAGCGAGCGAGCCATCGCCAGCTTCGAGATCACCACCTGGGACGAGCAGGCCTACGACAAGCGGGACGGGATCAAGCTGTCCCGGGCCCGGGTGGTCAAGGCGTTCCGGGGGGAGATCGAGGGGGAGAGCACGGCCGAGCTGCTGCTGGTGCTGGCCGGGGAGGGCTCGGCCGCCTACGTGGGGGT
The DNA here is from genome assembly GCA_937881255.1 of uncultured Actinomycetes bacterium. Classification (GTDB taxonomy): domain Bacteria; phylum Actinomycetota; class CALGFH01; order CALGFH01; family CALGFH01; genus CALGFH01. The sequence continues at coordinate 9,523 of CALGFH010000309.1, read as the reverse complement.
GGAGCGGGTCAGCGGGCGGGTCAACGGGCGGGAGGGGAGCTTCGTCTACACCCACGCCGCGACCGCCGCCGGGGGGACCCAGGCGGGGGACTGGCCGGTGGTGGGCGGGTCGGGGACGGGGGAGCTGGCCGGGATCGGCGGGCAGCTGCGGATCGACGTCCTGCCCGAGGGCGGGCACGTGCTCACCCTCGACTACGAGCTGGGCTGACCGGGCCGGTTCACCAGCGCCCTGGCGGCCATGGTGACGTACTCGAGCAGGGGGGCGGCCAGCTCGGGGGGCAGCTCCAGGTCCTGCACGGCGGCGGTCATGTGGCGCAGCCAGGCGTCGCGCTCGGCCGGGCCGATGGCGAAGGGGTGGTGGCGCATGCGCAGGGCCGGGTGGCCGCGGCGCTCGTTGTAGGTGTGGGGGCCGCCCCAGTACTGCATCAGGAACAGGCGCAGGCGCTCCTCGGCCCCGGAGAGGTCCTCCTCGGGGTAGAGGGGGCGCAGCACCGGGTCGGCGGCCACCCGGCGGTAGAAGCCGGCGACCAGCCGCCGGAAGGTGGGCTCGCCCCCGACCGCGTCGTAGAAGGTGATCGACTGGGTCATGCCCTCTATGATGCCGCCATGTCGGCCCCGCGGCCGCCCCCCGCCCAACGATCTCGCAGAAAATGACGATTCGGAGAAATCGGGGGATGCGCGCACACCGAATGACTGGTTATCTTTAGCTATGTGGTCTGCCCCCCCGATGGTTCCCTTCGAGGAGCTGCAGCGCACCTTCGCCGTCCGGTACCCGGCGAGCGACCCGCTCGACCTGGGGGAGGGCACGGTGGTGGTCCTGCCCAGCCTGAGCTTCCCCACGGCCGAGCTGCGCAAGATCGTCGGCATCGGCTACTACGAGGAACGGCTGCTGTTCCTGCTCCTGCTGCTGCGCCGGCCCGGGGTCAAGGTCGTCTACCTGACCTCGATGCCGGTCGAGGAGGCGGTGGTCGACTACTACCTCGGCTTCCTGCCCGACCCGGCGGCGGCGCGGTCGCGGCTGCACATGCTGGCCGCCGGCGACCCGGCCCCCCGGTCGCTCACGGCCAAGCTGCTTGACCGGCCCGAGCTGCTGGACCGGGTCCGGGAGCTGTGCGAGGGCCCGGGCGGGGCGTTCGTGCAGCCCTTCAACGTCACCGCCAGCGAGCAGGAGCTGTCGGAGCGGCTCGGCCTGCCCCTGTACGGGCCGCCGGCCGCCCTGGCCAGCCTGGGCTCCAAGACCGGGTCGCGCCGGGTGGCCCGGCTGGCCGGGGTGCCGGTGCTGGACGGGGCCGAGGACCTGCGCTCGGTCGAGGCGGTGGAGGCGGCGGCCCGGCGCCTGGGCGAGCGGCCGGTCCCGCCCGTCGGCTCGGTCGTCATCAAGCTCAACGACGGCTTCTCCGGCCAGGGCAACGCCGTGGTCGAGCTGGGCGGCCTCAACGGCTCGCTGCTGGACTCGCCGGTGGTGTTCTGCGCCGAGGAGGAGTCGTGGCCGTCGTTCGCGGCCAAGATCGAGGCCGGCGGGGCGGTGGTCGAGGAGCTGCTGGACGTCCCCGGCACGGTCTCCCCGAGCGTGCAGCTGCGCATCGTGCCCGGCGGGGTCCCGGTGATCCTGTCCACCCACAGCCAGGTCCTGGGCGGCCCCAACCGCCAGGTCTACCTGGGCTGCCGCTTCCCGGCCGACCCGGCCTACCGCGGCCAGATCCGGGCCGCGGCCGAGCGGGTCGGCCGGGTCCTGGCCGCCCGCGGGGTGATCGGCTACTTCGGGATCGACTTCTTCGTCGTCCCCTCCGGCGGCCGCGAGCAGGTCTACCTGTCGGAGATCAACCTCAGGGTCGGCGGCACCACCCACCCGTTCGGGATGGCCTCGCTGGTCACCGACGGCCGCTACGACGCCGCCGGCGGGCACCTGGTGGCGGGGGGCCGGACCAAGTCGTACCTGGCCACCGACAACCTCAAGTCGGCCGCCCTGGTCGGGCGCGAGCCCCAGGACGTGATCGATCAAGTGGAGCGCCTCGGCCTTGGCTACGACCACCGCCGCCGCGCCGGCACCACCATGCACCTGCTGGGGGCGCTGCGGGAGTACGGCAAGATGGGCGTGACCTGCATCGGCGACACCGAGGAGGAGGCAAGGGAGCGCTACCGCGAGGTGGTCGCGGCGCTCACCTGAGCCCGCCTGTCTGTGTCTGCCCCGGGGTGCTAGCGTAGCCCTCCCAGGAGCCCAGCCCCGAGGAGGACGGCCATGACCGACACCACGCGTGTCGAGGACGAGGACATCGTCACCACCTGGCGTGAGGACGCCAAGGGCGCCGGCTCGGCGCCGACGGCCACCGTGGCCGACCCCCAGGACGCCGACGGCACCGACGGTGACGGCACCGACGGGACCGACGGCGACAGCGGCGGGGACAGCGACGGCAGCGACAGCGACGGCAGCGACGGGGACAGCACCGACGGCACCGATGGCGACAGCGTCGACCAGTAGCAACCCCGCGATCGAGCGCTGCGCCGGCGACCCGGCGGCGTTCGTCCGCGACCACTGGGCCAAGGCCCCGCTGCTGCGGCGCGGGGCCGGGCCCGACGGCTTCGACGATCTCTTGTCGCTGGACGACGTGGACCGCATCCTGTCCACCACCTCGCCCCGGGCCCCGGCGTTCCGGATGGTCAAGGACGGCAAGCCGCTGCCCCCCTCGGCCTACACCAGGTCGGGCCGGATGGGCTCGGTGCCGCTGTCGGACCTGGCCGACCCGGGCAGGATCTTCGACCAGTTCCACGGCGGGGCCACCATCGTGCTCCAGAGCCTGCAGCGCTACTGGGCCCCGCTGACCGCCTTCTCCCGCCAGCTGGAGCTGTTCCTCACCCACCCGGTCCAGGTCAACGCCTACCTGACCCCGCCGGCCTCGCGGGGCCTCGGCGTCCACCACGACACCCACGACGTGTTCGTCCTCCAGGTCCACGGCCGCAAGCTGTGGCAGGTCTGGGACGCGGCCGTGCCGTTCCCCCTCGGCCACCAGAAGCAGCTGCCCCCGGGGGCCGAGTCGCCCACCGAGGCCCCCCAGGTCGACGCCGAGCTCGCCCCCGGCGACTGCCTGTACGTGCCCCGCGGGTTCCGGCACGCGGCCCGGACGGCCGAGACGGCCTCGCTGCACCTGACCGTTGGCATGCTCACCCGCAACTGGAACGACCTGCTGCGCGAGGTGGTCGAGCTGGCCACCGAGGAGGCCTGGTTCCGGGAGAGCCTGCCCGTCGGGTTCGCCGACGACCCGGCGGGGCTGGAGGCCGCCCTGGCCGAGCGGGTCGAGGAGCTGCGCCGCTTCCTCGACAAGGTCGACCTGGCCAAGGTGGCCGACCGGGCCGGCCGGCGGTTCTGGGCCAACCGGCCGCCGCCCCTGGAGGGCCAGCTGCGGGCCCTGCTCAGCCTGGACGACGTGGGCGACGACACGACGCTCAGCCGCCGCCCCGGGGCCACCTGGCGGCTGTCCGTCAGCGGCGGGCGGCTCCAGCTGCTGCTGGGCGACCGCACCCTGACCATGCCGGCCACCCTCGAGCCGGCCGTTCGCCGGCTCCTCGAGGCCGACCGCTGCACCCCGGCGGAGCTGGCCGGGCACCTGGACGGGCCGAGCCGGCTGGTGCTGGCCCGGCGGCTGGTCCGCGAGGGCCTGCTGCGGCCGACCCCCGTTGACTGAGGCCCTCCCCTGCGCGACCCTGTCGCGGGCCCTGGAGGAGCCGCTGTACGGCACCGCCTCCCGGGTCCGGGGCTGGGTGCTGCTGGAGCAGCCCGGGCCGTGGGGCAGGGAGGCGGTCACCGAGAGCCGGCTCGACCGCGACCTGGCCCGCGCCCTGGACCGGGCGGCCGACGCCGCCCACCTGCGCCTGCTGCTGATCCGCCGCCCCGGGAGGGGGGCGAGCCAGCCCCACACCTGCTTCGTGGCCCACACCAGCCGGTCCGGCCACTGGCTGGAGCGGCGCCGCCTCGACGACCCGGCCGAGCTGCTGGAGCTGGACATGGCCAAGGTCATGGCCGGGGAGCGGCCCGGCTTCGGCGAGGAGGTCACCGAGCCCGTCTACCTGGTCTGCACCAACGGCCGTCACGACCGCTGCTGCGCCACCTACGGGCGGCCCCTGGCCCTGGCCCTCGCCGCCAGCCACGGGGAGCTGATCTGGGAGAGCTCGCACGTCGGCGGCGACCGCTTCGCCGGCAACCTGGTCTGCCTGCCCGGCGGCCACTACTTCGGCCGGGTCGGGCCCGGCGAGGCCGAGCGGGTGGTCGCCCTGCACCGCAAGGGCGTCATCGACCTCGACCACTACCGCGGCTGCTGCATCGACCCGCCGGCCGTCCAGGCCGCCGAGTGGTTCGCCCGCTCCCGGGCCGGCCTGCCCGGCATCGGCGACCTGGAGCTGGCCGGCCGCGAGCGGCTGGAGGGTGACCTGCACGACGTTCAGTTCCGCCGCCCCGGCGGCGGGATCCTGCGGGTGCGGCTGCGGGCCGCCCGGAACGCCGACCCCCGCCTGCTGACCTGCCACAGCGCCCGGGCCGAGCCCCCACTCAGCTTCGACCTGCTCGAGCTGGCCTCCGAGCCGGACGCGGGCTAGGCGGCCTCGTCGGCCACGCTCGGCTGGACGGTGCGGCCCAGCCGGCGCCGGGTGCGGCCGTCGAGCCAGCGGGCCAGGAACGACAGCGAGGCGTTGACGGCGATGTAGAGGACCGCGATGGCCACGTAGACCGGGATCGAGTAGCGGCCGCCCAGGAACTCGACCGCGTTGCGGCCGGTGCGCAGCAGCTCGGCGTAGGCGATCACGAACCCCAGCGAGGTGTCCTTGAGCAGCGTGACCGCCTGGCTGATGAGGGCCGGGAGCATGCGCCGGACGGCCTGGGGGATGAGGATCAGCCGCAGGCTCTGGCCCCGCCGCAGCCCGATCGAGTAGGCGGCCTCGGTCTGGCCCTTGGGCAGCGACAGGATGCCGGCCCGGAAGATCTCGCCGATGACGGCGCTGTTGTAGAGGGTCAGCCCGGCGACCAGGGCCCAGAAGGTCGAGACGGTGACGCCGACCGCCGGCAGCCCCAGGAACAGGAACAGGATCAGCAGCAGCAGCGGCAGGCCGCGGAACAGCTCCACCCAGGCCCCGGCGGGCATGGCCAGCCATCGCCCCCGCGACAGCCGGGCCACCGCCAGCAGCCCGCCCACGGCCATGGCCAGGACCATCGCCACCAGGGCGGCCCGCAGGGTCGCGGCCAGGCCCCGGCCCAGCAGCCGCTGCAGGTCGCCCTGGGTGAGGACCCGCCAGCGCTCGGCCTCGAAGACGCCGTTGGCGGCCAGCCGGGCCACGGCCACGCCCACGACCAGGACCACCAGCAGCCCACCGGCCAGGCTCCCGATCAGGATGCGGCGCCGCCCCCGCGGCCCGGCGGCGTCATAGAGGACGGCTTCGGTCATCGGGCCACCGCCACCCGGCGCTCCAGCCGGCCGGCCAGCCAGCCCGAGGGCAGGGTCAGGGCCAGGTAGCAGACGGCGCTGCCCAGGAAGATGGCGATGACCGCGTCGCTGTTGGCGTTGGCCAGCCGGGTGGCCACGGCGGTCAGCTCGACCACCCCGAAGGCGGCGGCGATCGAGGTGTTCTTGGTCAGGGCGATGACCACGTTGATCAGCGGCGGGACCACCGTCCGGAAGGCCTGGGGAAGGACCACCAGCCGCATCGACTGGGTGAAGGTGAGGCCGATGGAGCGGGCCGCCTCGGCCTGGCCCACCCCGACGGCGTTGATGCCCGACCGGACCGCCTCGCAGAAGAAGGCGGCGTGGTAGACGGTCACCGCGATCACCGCGAAGACGAAGAACGACAGGCGGATGTCGAGCTGGGGCAGGACGAACACGGCGAAGAAGAACACCAGCGTGAGCGGGGTGTTGCGGACCACCTCGACGTAGGTGGCGCCGGCGGCGCGGAGGGTCGGGACGGGGGACACCCGCATGGCCGCCAGCAGCGTGCCCAGCACCAGCGCCAGCACCGTCGACACCACCGTCAGGGCCAGGGTGGTGATGAAGCCCTGACGGAAGGTGTCGAGGTTGTCGAGGACGGCGTCCACGTCCCGGCCCTCCGGCCGGCCGGGCTCAGTAGCGGTCGATCGTTGGCGGGGTCGGCTTCTCGGGGGCCACCTTGCCGGCGGTGGCGTCCCAGGCGGCCAGCCAGCGGCCGTCGTCATACGCCTTCTGCAGGGTGTCGTTGATGAAGTTGCGGAACTCGGTGTCGCCCTTCTTGACCCCGATGCCGTACGGCTCCTTGGTGAAGGGCTCGCCGACCAGCTCGAAGGACTCCTCGTCCTGGCTGATGAGCCCGAGCAGGATCACGTTGTCGGTGGTCACGGCCTGGACCTGGCCGTTCTTGAGGGCCTCGGCGCACTTGGAGTAGACGTCGAACTCGGTCAGGTCGGCGTCGGGGTAGTTGGTCCGGATGTTCTCGGCCGGGGTCGAGCCGGTGACCGAGCAGACCTTCTTGCCGGCGAGGTCGTCGGGCCCGCCGATGCCCTCGGGGTTGCCCTTGGCGACCATGATGTCCTGGCCGGCCTCGTAGTAGGGCCCGGCGAAGTCGACCACTTCCTTGCGCTTGTCGTTGATGGTGTAGGTGGCGACCACGAAGTCGACCTTGTCCTGCTGGATGAACGGCTCCCGGTTGGCCGAGACGGATTCCACCCAGGTGATCTTGTCTTCCGCGATGCCCAGCTCGCCGGCGATCAGCTTGCCGATCTCGACGTCGAACCCCTCCGGCTTGCCCTCCAGGTTCTTGAGGCCGAACAGCGGCTGGTCGAACTTGGTCCCGATCGTGACCGCGCCCTCCTGCTGGAGCCGGGCCATGGTGGTGCCCTCGGCGAAGCTGGCCCCCTCGTTGACCTGACCGCCGTCGCCGCCCTCGTCGTCGCCGCCGCAGGCGGCCGCGGCCAGCGTCAGGACCAGCACGGTCCCGGCCAGCCGCATCCAGCGTCCAATCCGCATGGTGTTCCCTCCTTGCCTGGGCGGTTCGGGCCGCCCGTCAGTGACTGATGATCTTGGACAGGAAGTCCTTGGCCCGCTCGGTCCGCGGGCTGGCGAAGAACTCCTCGGGTGGGGCCGCCTCCAGGATCCGGCCGCCGTCCATGAACACGACCCGGTTGGCCGCGGACCGGGCGAAGCCCATCTCGTGGCTGATCACGATCATGGTCATGCCGGCGGCGGCCAGGTCGCGCATGACGTCGAGGACCTCGTTGATCATCTCCGGGTCGAGGGCCGAGGTCGGCTCGTCGAACAGCAGCAGCTTGGGGTCCATGGCCAGGGCCCGGGCGATGGCCACCCGCTGCTGCTGGCCGCCGGACAGCTGGGCCGGCAGCTTGTGGGCCTGGTTCTCGACCCCGACCCGGGCCAGCAGCTCCCTGGCCCGCCGCTCGGCCTCGGAGCGGGACTGGCCGCGGACCTTGATCGGGCCGAGGGTGACGTTGTCGAGCACGCTCTTGTGGGCGAACAGGTTGAACTGCTGGAAGACCATGCCGACGTCGGAGCGGAGCCGGGCCAGGGCCCGGCCCTCGTCGGGCAGGGGCCTGCCCTCCAGGCGGATGACGCCGTCGTCGATCGGCTCCAGCCGGTTGATCGTCCGGCACAGGGTCGACTTGCCCGACCCCGAGGGGCCGACCACGACCACCACCTCGCCCGGGTCGACCTCGAGGTCGACGTCCTGGAGCACGTGCAGGTCGCCGAAGTGCTTGTTGACCCGCTCCATCTGGAGCAGGGGAGAGCCTGCCGCCATCCGCTCGGGCCTCCCACCGTCATGGTCCGATGAGCGCTATGTAATCACGCGGCGCCGCGATCCGTCCTCGCCGAGCGGGATGGACAGCCAGCGCTCGCCCAGTCCGGGGACGCGGACGGTCACGACCAGCCGCCGCGGCGGGCCGGCCAGGGTGGCGGCCAGGCGGGCCGGGCGGCCCGACAGGCGGGCCGCGGCCAGCATCGCCTCGACCCTGGCGTTGGGCGGCAGGCGGCCCTCGCGGGCCAGGGCCCGGGCGAAGGCCAGGCCGTCGGCCAGGGCGCCGCCCCGGGCCGGGGGCGGCCGGCGGGCCGCGTCGGCCAGGAAGCGGCCGGTGAAGCCCTCGCCCAGGTCGGCGGCCAGCACCGGCCAGGCCCTGGCGACCTCGCGGGCCCGCTTGCGGGCGACCGCGGCCGAGGTCGCGGCCACCCGGCCCGGGTCGAACCCTCCGGGGACCGGGCCGCCGCCGACCAGCGCCCGGACCAGGGCCGCCTGCTCGGCGGCCAGCCGCTCCCGGGGGCCGCTCACCGGCGGGCCGCCCCCAGGAGGGTGGCGGCGGCGATCGCGTCCAGCTCCGCGGCCAGCTCGGCCTCGGGCGGGTAGGCGTCGTCGCGCTCCAGCAACACCCCGGGCGGGTCGCGCCGGGAGCAGAGCTCGGCGACCAGCTCCAGCACGGCCGGTGGGGTCGGGTGGGCGTGGGTGTCGTGGTAGAGGCCGTCGCGCTCGACCCCGCCGGCCACGTGCACGTACGCGATCCGCTCCAGGGGCAGGGCGTCGAGGAAGGCCAGCGGGTCGCCACCGTGGTTGCGGGCGTTGGCGTGCAGGTTGGCCAGGTCGAGCAGGAGCAGGGCCCCGGTCCGCTCCAGCACCTCGGTCAGGAAGGCAGCCTCGTCCAGCTCGGGGGCCGGCCACTCCAGCAGGGCGGCCACGTGCTCCAGGGCCAGGGGCACGCCCAGCTCGGCCTGGGCCAGCCGGACGTTGCCGGTGAGGACGTCGAGCGCCTCCCGGGTCCGGGGCACCGGCAGCAGGTGCCCGGCCTCCAGCCCGCCAGCCCGCACGAAGGCCAGGTGCTCGGAGACCAGCGGCGCCCCCAGCCGCTCGGCCAGCGCCGCCAGGTGCCCGACCCGGGCCGGGTCGGGCACCTCGGCCGACCCCAGCGACAGCCTGACCCCGTGCGGCACCACCGGCACCCCCCGGGCCAGCAGCGCCGCCAGCCCGGCCGGGAGCGGCTGGTCGTCGTGGATGCTCTCGGCCACCACCTCGGCGAAGCCCAGCCCGTGGCGCCGCTCGGCGAACCCGGCCAGCTCCGGTCGCCACCCGATCCCGACGCCGGTGAGCGTCATCCGCCGCACCCGCCGCCGCCGCTCCCGCCGCCGCCCCCGCCCCCGCCGCCGTCTCCGCCGCCGATCCCGCCCAGGAAGGCGCCGTGCTCGCGCGGGAGGCGCATGGCCAGCGCCGTCTCGGTGTCGGCCGCCCACAGGACCCCGGCCCCGAACAGGGCGGTGGCCATGCCCAGCTCGGCCGGGGAGGCCCCGACGGCCGGCTTCCGGGTCTCGGCCCGCAGCCGCCCCAGGGTGCGACGGCCCAGCTCGGTGGCCCTCGGCACCCGCAGGGCGAGCACGACCGCGACCACCACGGTGGCCACCAGCAGCGCGACCAGGAACCCGACCGGGCGCCCGTTGGCCGACCCGGCGGCCACCCGGGCCGCCCCCAGAGCCAGCAGGGGGACGAACCACAGGGCGGCGGCCCGGTACCGGGCCCGCTG
>CALGFH010000308.1 GCA_937881255.1 uncultured Actinomycetes bacterium | reverse complement strand
AGCGGGCCGAGCACGTGATGCTGGTCGACCTGGCCCGCAACGACCTCGGCCGGGTGTCGCGGCCCGGCACCGTCCGGGTCGACGAGTTCATGCGGGTCGAGCGCTACTCCCACGTCATGCACCTGGTCTCGGATGTGGTCGGCGAGCTGTCCGAGGAGGTGGCGGCCTTCGACGTCCTGGCGGCCAGCTTCCCGGCGGGCACGGTGTCGGGGTCGCCCAAGGTCCGGGCCATGGAGATCATCGACGACCTGGAGCGCCACCGCCGCGGCCCCTATGCCGGCTGCGTCGGCTACTTCGACTTCTCCGGCAACCTCGACACCTGCATCACCATCCGCACCTGCGTGTTCGTGGACGGCGTGGCCTACTGCCAGGCCGGCGCCGGCGTGGTCGCCGACTCGGTCCCCGAGCTCGAGGAGCGCGAGACCGAAGCCAAGGCCCGGGTCCTCCTCACCGCCGTCGCCGCCGCCGAGGCCCTGTCGGGGACCGGGTCGCCCGACGGCCACCGCCCGGTTCCCGCCCGCACCGGTGGCTGACACCGGCCCGGGCGCGGCCCGCCCGGGTCCGGAGGTGGGCCCAGGGCCGGAGGCGGCCGACCACCCGATCCCGGGCACGCCGGAACCCCGCCCCCTGGTCGGTGGGCCCCCGAATCGGGAGGGTAGCCCGACGCCGGAGGGGGCGACGCCGGTTGTCCACACCCCCGCCCCGTCCGCCCCCGGACCCTCCGACCGGCGGTCCATGCAGCTGGCGATGGTGGCGGTGCTGGCCGGGGTGATGCTGGCGGTGACCGGGGCCGGGCAGGCCTGGGCGAGGGTGAGCGCGGCGGTCGAGCTGCCCGGGATCGGCTCGGCCCGGCTCGGCGGGGCCGAGGTGACCGGCAACGACCTCGCCCCCCTGGGGGCGCTCGCCCTGCTCGGGCTGGTGCTGCTGGTCGCGGTGGCCGCGACCCGGGGCCGGGGCCGCTGGGTGGTCGGGCTGGCCCTGCTGGCCCTCGGCGGCGCCCTCGTCCTGGGCGGCGCGCTCGGCGGCGCCCGGGTCTCGGAGGAGGCGGTCGAGCGGGCCGAGCAGGGGCTGCTGGAGGGCGTCCCGGGCGGCACCGGCCTCCGGGTGGCCACCCCGCCCGGCGGCCCGGTCATGGTCGTGGCCGGCGGGCTGCTGCTGGCCCTGGCCGGGGCCGAGGCGCTCCGCCGGGGGGCCGGCTGGCCGGCTCTCGGCGACGCCTTCCGGGCCCCGCCCGACCGCGCCCAGCCCCTCGCCGGCCAGGACGAGCCGCCCTGGGAGGGCGACTGACCAGGATCTTCACCTCGCTCGAACCTGCCGCGATGCGCTCCCGAACCTGCCGCGGCGATGCTAGCGTCGGCCCGACGGCGAAAGGGGACTGGTTGACGCCGGAGCAACCCTCCAAGGGGACCGTGCTGCTGGTCGAGGACGAGGCGTCCATCGCCGACCTGGTCCGGCTGTACCTGGAGCGCGACGGCTTCCGGGTGGTGTGGCGGACCGACGGCCCCTCCGGGCTGGCCGCGGTCGACGCCGAGCGCCCCCGGCTGGTCCTGCTCGACCTGATGCTGCCCGGCATGGACGGGTTCGAGGTGACCAGGGCGCTGCGCCAGCGGGGCGGCAGGGTGCCGATCATCGTGGTCACGGCCAGGGAGGAGGAGGCCGACCGGGTCCTCGGCCTCGAGCTGGGGGCCGACGACTACGTGACCAAGCCGTTCTCCCCCCGCGAGCTGGTGGCCCGGGTCAAGGCCGTCCTCCGCCGCGCCGAGCCCGAGCCCGAGGCCGGCCCCGAGGCCCCCCTGCACCTGGGCAGCCTCACCGTCGACCCGGCCCGCCACGAGGTGGTGTTCGAGGGCCGTCCCGTCCAGCTCACCGCCCGCGAGTTCGAGCTCCTCAGCTACCTGGTCCGCAACCGCGGCCTGGTCCTCACCCGGGACCAGATCCTGGAGCGGGTCTGGGGCTACTCGTTCCCGGCCGACACCCGCACCGTCGACGTCCACATCCGCCAGCTCCGCTCCAAGCTGGGCGACCACGCTCCCATCCTCACCATCCGCGGCGTCGGCTACAAAGCCGACGACCGGACCCCTGGGGCCGGGTCGGGAGGCGGGTAGATGGGGTGGACCGGGGGGTCGTTGCGGGGGCGGCTGGTGCTGGCCTTCGTCGCCGTGGCCGTGCTGGCGGCGGTGCTGATCGGGGTCATCACCCTGTCGCTGATCCGGCTGCTGCCCGAGCGCAACCTCGAGCAGCAGCTGGCCGACCAGGCCCAGGCGGTCGGCGACACCGTGGTCGGGCCCCGGCCGGGCCGGCAGCTGTGCGCCCTGGCCCGCGTCCTGCGACGGGGGGAGACCGAGGTCTACCTCCTGGACGCCGACGCCACCCCGCGGCGCCTGGCCGGCCCCTGCCAGGCGCCCAACCGGCGCGGCCCGATCGCCCCGGCCCCCGACACCGACCTGGCCGCCGCCCTGGCCCAGGGGCGGGTGGTCACCGGCACCGACGACGGGCTGGCCTGGGCCGTGGTCCCGGCCGAGCGACCCGTCCTCCGCGCCGGCGGCGGCGTCCTGCTCGTCCACGAGGTCCGCCGCCTCGGGCTCAGCCTGCTGCCGGTGGTCGCCTGGCGGCTCCTGCTGGCCACCGCCCTGGCGGTGGCGGTGGCCGCCCTGGCCGCCTGGCTATTGGCCGGCCGGCTCACCGCCCCCCTGGGCCGGCTGGTCACCGCGGCCCGCCGGGTTGGCGAAGGCGACTTGTCGACAAGGGTCCACGTCGACGGCGACGGCGAGGTCGCCGAGGTCGCCACCGCCTTCAACGACATGGCCGCCGGCCTGGAACGGGCCCAGACCGAGCAGCGGGCCTTCCTGGCCAGCGTCGGCCACGAGCTCAAGACCCCGCTCACCACCGTCCAGGGCTACACCGAGGCGATGCTCGACGGCACCGTCGACGACCCGGCCGAGCACCGCCGCTCCCTGCTCCGGGTCCACGCCGAGACCATCCGGCTGGCCCGCCTGGTCCAGGACCTGCTCGACCTGGCCCGCCTGGGCCGCGGCCAGTTCGCCGTCAGCACCGTCGACGCCGACGTCGGGGCCGTGCTCCGGGCGGCCGCCGCGGCCGCCGCCGAGCGGGCCGCCCGCCGCCAGGTCACCGTCACCACCCGCCTCGACGACACCCTCCACGCCCACGTCGACCCGGGCCGGCTCCGCCAGGTGCTCGACAACCTGCTCGACAACGCCGCCCGCTCCAGCCCGACCGGCCGCCAGGTCCTGGTCGCGGCCCGCCCCCTGGACGACGGCGGGGTCGAGGCGGCCATCGTCGACCAGGGGCCGGGCATCGCCGCCGACGACCTCCCCAACGCCTTCGACCGCGGCTACCTGTGGTCCCGCTACCGCGGCACCCGCGAGGTCGGGTCGGGCCTCGGCCTGGCCATCGTCAAGGCCCTCTGCGACGCCATGGGCGTCGTCATCCGGGCCGAGTCCGGCCCCGGCGGCGGCACCGCCTTCCGCCTCACCCTCCCCCCGCCCCGCACCCCCCAGACGAACGGCCGCCCCCGGGTCGGTCCTCCCAGCGAGCTCCCCACCCGCCCCCTCCGGTGAGCCCCCACCTGGCTACGAGCCGCTCGCCGGCGCCTTCGACTCGCTGATCTCCAGGAGGTGCCCGTCGGGGTCGCGGAAGAAGCAGCGCACCTCCCACTCGTAGTCCACCGGCGGGGTCAGGAACTCGGCGCCCCGGCCCAGCAGGGTCTCGTACGCCGCCCGGCAGTCGGGGACCCGGATGGTCATGGCATGGCTGACGGCAGCCGGGTCGGCCGGCGGCGCGAAGGTGACCTCCGGCTTGTCGGGGGTGGGGCCGCCACCGGTGACCAGCAGCAGCCAGGTCCCGAACAGCCGCAGCACCACCGAGGTGCCGCCGTACTCGCGGAACAGCTCGGCCCCGAGCACGTCCCGGTAGAAGTCCCTTGACCGCCCGGCGTCGCCCACCACCAGGATGTGGGTGAGCTCCATGCCCTCGGACGGGAACGCGGAAGTGGCCATCGGACCCTTTCGTCGAGACGAGCCTGCCCTGGCCGGGATCATGCCCGATCCGGCGGTCTCCGGCTTGGCTGGCCGGCGGACCGGCTAGAATCGTCGGCTGTGACCTCGACCGGCTCGTTCCTGGCCCGGGCGGTGGCCGACGCCAGGTCGGACGCCGAGCGCCGGGCCGAACTGCTGCCCCTTGATGCTCTGAGAACGGCCGCCGCCGGCCTCCCCGCGGCCAGGGGGCTGGAGGCGGCGGTCCGTCGCGGGCCCCACGGGCCGCGGGTGATCGCCGAGGTCAAGCGCCGGTCGCCGTCCAAGGGCGACATCCGCATCGACCTCGACCCGGCCGCCCTGGCCACCGCCTACGCCGCCGGCGGGGCCTCGGCGGTCAGCGTGCTCACCGAGCCGCGCCACTTCGCCGGCAGCCCCGGCGACCTCCTGGCCGTCCGCTCGGCGGTCGACCTCCCGGTGCTCCGCAAGGACTTCGTCACCACCCCCTACCAGGTCTGGGAGGCGCGCGCCTGGGGCGCCGACGCCGTCCTGCTGATCGTGGCCGCCCTCGGGTGGGCTGGCCAGCCGGCCCTGCGCGACCTGCTCGACGAGACCACCGGTGCCGGCCTGGACGCGCTGGTCGAGGTCCACACGGTGGCCGAGGCCGAGGTGGCGGCCGCCGCCGGCGCCTCCCTGGTCGGGGTCAACGCCCGCGACCTGGCCACCTTGGAGGTCGACCCGGGCCGCTTCGCCGAGGTCCGCCAGGCCCTGCCCGCCGGCACGGTCCTGGTCGCCGAGAGCGGCATCCGCGACCGGGCCGATGTCGAGGCGGCCGCCGGGGCCGGCGCCGACGCCGTCCTGGTCGGCGAGACCCTCGTCCGCGCCCACGACCCGGCGGCCGCCGTCCGCGACCTGCTCGCTGTCCCGACCCGAACTGGAGGAGCCCATGGCTGAGCCCCGCAAGATCCTGCTCGGCGAGGACGAGCTGCCGAGCGCCTGGTTCAACATCGTCCCCTCGATGCCGACCAAGCCCGACCCCTACCTGCACCCGCAGACCCGCGAGCCGGTGGGGCCGGACGCGCTGGCCCCGCTGTTCCCGATGGCCCTGATCGGCCAGGAGGTCTCCACCGACGAGTGGGTCGACATCCCCGGGCCGGTGCTCGACACCTACCGGCTGTGGCGGCCGACCCCGCTGATCCGCGCCCTCGACCTGGAGCGCGCCCTCGGCACCCCGGCCCGCATCTACTACAAGTACGAGGGCGGGTCGCCGGCCGGCTCCCACAAGCCCAACACCGCCGTCCCCCAGGCCTTCTACAACAAGCAGGAGGGCATCAGCCGGCTCAGCACCGAGACCGGGGCCGGCCAGTGGGGCAGCGCCCTGGCCTTCGCCTGCGCCCGCTTCGAGCTGGAGTGCAAGGTCTACATGGTCCGGGCGTCCTATGACGGCAAGCCGTACCGGCGCTCGATCATGGAGACCTGGGGGGCGAGCGTCATCCCGTCGCCGTCCCCGGAGACCAACGCCGGCCGGGCCGTGCTCGACCAGGACGCCGACTCGCCCGGGTCGCTTGGCATCGCCATCTCCGAGGCGGTCGAGGACGCCGCCACCCGCGAGGACACCCACTACTCGCTGGGCAGCGTGCTCAACCACGTCCTGCTCCACCAGACGGTCATCGGGCTGGAGCTCAAGGCCCAGCTCGAGCAGGTCGGGGTCGAGCCCGACGTGCTGGTCGCCTGCGTCGGCGGCGGGTCCAACTTCGGCGGCTTCGCCTTCCCGCTGCTGGCCGAGAAGCTGGCCGGCCGCCGGACCACCAGGGTGGTGGCGGTCGAGCCGACCGCCGCCCCGACCCTGACCGAGGGCCGCTTCGAGTACGACCTCGGCGACCAGGCCGGCATGACCCCGCTGATGCCCATGTACACCCTCGGGGCCGACTTCATCCCGGCCCCGATCCACGCCGGCGGGCTGCGCTACCACGGCGACTCGCCGCTGGTCTCGCTGCTGCGCAAGGAGGACCACATCGAGGCCGTCGCCTACCCGCAGTCCAAGATCTTCGAGGCGGCGGTGCAGTTCGCCCGCACCGAGGGCATCCTCCCGGCCCCCGAGCCGGCCCACGCCATCCGGGCCGTGATCGACGAGGCCCTGCGCTGCAAGGAGGAGGGAAGCGCCGAGACGATCGTCTTCAACCTCTGCGGGCACGGCCACTTCGACCTCAAGGCCTACGAGGACTACCTGTCGGGGAACCTCCTTGATGTCTGATCGACTTGTCGTCGAAGCGCCCGGCCCGGGGGCGGCCGAGGTCGCCCACCGGCCCGACCCGCTCGGCCACTTCGGGGACTGGGGCGGGCGCTTCGTCCCCGAGGTCCTGATGGCCGCCCTCGACCAGCTCACCGACGCCTTCGAGGAGGCCATCGCCGACCCCTCCTTCGGCGCCGAGCTGGACGCGCTGCGGCGCGACTACGCCGGCCGCCCGACCCCGCTGTTCCCGGCCAGGCGGCTGTCGGAGGAGCTCGGCCTGCGGGTCTGGCTCAAGCGCGAGGACCTGCTCCACACCGGCGCCCACAAGCTCAACAACTCCCTCGGCCAGCACCTGCTGGCCCGCAGGATGGGCAAGCCGCGGGTGATCGCCGAGACCGGCGCCGGCCAGCACGGCGTGGCCACCGCGACGGTGGCCGCCCTCCTCGGCCAGGAGTGCGTCGTCTACATGGGCGAGGAGGACACCCGCCGCCAGCACCTCAACGTGGTCCGCATGCGGCTGCTCGGCACCGAGGTCCGGCCGGTGGCCACCGGCACCGCGACCCTCAAGGACGCCATCAACGAGGCCCTGCGGGACTGGGTCGAGTCGGTCGGGTCGACCCACTACTCGATCGGCTCGGTGGTCGGCCCCCACCCCTACCCGCTCATGGTCAGGGAGTTCCAGCGGGTCATCGGCGACGAGGCCCGGGCCCAGTTCCTGGAGGCCGAGGGCCGGCTGCCCGACCTGGCCGTGGCCTGCGTCGGCGGCGGGTCGAACGCGGCCGGCCTGTTCGCCGCCTTCGTCGACGACGAGCCCGTCCGCCTGGTCGGGGTCGAGGCCGGCGGCCGCGGTCCCCAGCCGGGCGACCACGGCGCCTCCCTGGGCCTCGGCGAGGCCGGGGTCCTCCACGGCGCCCGCTCCTACGTCCTCCAGGACCCCGACGGCCAGGTCCTCCCGACCCACTCGGTCTCGGCCGGTCTCGACTACCCGGGCGTCGGCCCCGAGCACGCCTTCTGGAAGGACGCCGGCCGGGTCACCTACGAGAGCGCCCCCGACCACCTGGCCCTCGACGGCTTCCGCCTCCTCGCCCGCACCGAGGGCCTGCTCCCGGCCCTGGAGCCCGCCCACGCCATCGGCTGGCTGGCCGCCGCCGCCTCCGACGGCCGGGTCGCCCCCGGCACCCGGGTCGTCCTCAACCTCTCCGGCCGCGGCGACAAGGACGTCGAGACCGTCACCAGCCTGCTGGTCGACGACGAGACTCCAGCGGATCCCGCCGATGCCTGATCCGGGGACCGAGGTGCGGACCGTGCCCGGGGCCCTGCCGGATGACCCGGCGGGACCGCCGGCGCCGGCGGAGCGGCTGGAGGGGCGGCTGGAGGCGCTGCGGCGCGAGGGGCGGGCGGCCCTGGTCGCCTACGGGGTGGCGGGGTTCCCGGACCTGGAGGGCTCGCTGGCGGCGTTCCGGGCCATGGCCGAGGCCGGGGCCGACGTGCTCGAGGTCGGCCCGCCGTACTCCGACCCGCTGATCGACGGGCCGGTCATCCAGCGGGCGGTCACCGCCGCCCTCGACGCCGGGACCCGCATGGACGACGTCCTCGGCCTGGTCAACGAGCTGACCGCCAGCGTCGACGCCCCGGTGGTCCTGCTCGTCTACTACAACCTGGTCGCCCACCGCGGCCCCAAGCGGTTCGCGGCCGAGCTGGCCGCCGCCGGGGCCTGCGGGGCGGTCGTGCCCGACCTGCCACCCGAGGAGGCGGGGGAGTGGCTGGAGGCGAGCCGCGCCGCCGGGATCGCCCCGGTGTTCCTGGCCGCCCCGACCTCCAGCGACACCCGCCTGGCCGCGGTCGCCGAGGCGGGAAGGGGATTCGTCTACGCCCAGGCGTCGCTCGGCGTGACCGGCCTGCGGGCCTCGCTCGCCGCCGGGATCGAGGAGCTGGTCGGCCGGGTCCGCGCCCACACCGACCTCCCCGTCTGCGCCGGCATCGGCGTCTCCAACGCCGACCAGGCCGCCGCCGTGGCCCGCTTCGCCGACGGCGCCATCGTCGGCACCGCCCTGGTCCGCCGCCTCGCCGACGCCGGCCTCCCCGGCCTCCGCGCCCTCACCACCGAGCTCGCCGACGCCGTCCACACCGCCCGCCCCAGCGGTCGATGAGGTCGTAGGTCCGGGTCCGGCACCGGCGGCGGCTCAAGCGCCATCGGCGGCTCCCAGGTCCAGGCCGACCTGGGCGGCCAGGAAGGTCAGGATGTCGGCGTGGAGCTCGACGGTGCGGCGCACCGAGCGGGCGCCGTGCCCGGCCTGGCGCTCGCGGCGCAGCAGGACCGGGCGGTCGGAGGTGGTCGCGGCCTGGAGGGCGGCGCACATCTTGCGGGCGTGCATCGGGTCCACCCGGGTGTCGGAGTCGAACACGGTGAACAGCACCGCCGGGTAGGCCGTGCCCTCGGCGACCTTGTGGTACGGCGAGTAGCCGACCAGCCAGCCCAGCTCGGTCGGGTCGTCGGCCCGCCCGTACTCGTCGTTCCAGGTCTCGCCCAGGCCGAACTGCTCGTAGCGGACCATGTCGAGCAGGGGGGCGCTGCAGGCCACGGCCGCGAACAGCTCCGGCCGCTGGGTGAGGGCGGCCCCGACCAGCAGCCCGCCGTTGGAGCCGCCGGCCACGGCCAGGTGGTCCGGTGAGGTCCAGCCGCCGGCGATCAGGTGCTCGGCGGCGGCGGCGAAGTCGTCGAACACGCGCTGCTTGTTGGCCCGCATCCCGTCCCGGTGCCAGGCCTCGCCCTCCTCGCTGCCGCCGCGGAGGTTGGCGATCGCGTAGACCCCGCCCTGCTCGACCCAGGCGGCCGTGACCGCGCTCCAGGCCGGGGTCAGCGAGACGTTGAAGCCGCCGTAGCCGTACAGGATCGTCGGCCGGGCCCCGTCGGGGGTCAGCCCGTCGCGGTGCAGGAGGAACAGCCGCACCTCGGTGCCGTCCTTGGAGCGGTAGGTCTCCTGCCGGGCGGTCACCCGCTCCTTCAGGTCGACCTGGCCGGGGGCGTCCATCCACAGCTCCAGCTTCCCCTCGGCGACCTGGTAGCGGTAGGACCGGGGCGGGGTGGTGAAGTCGGTGTAGCCGAGGTAGACCTCGTCGCCGCCCTCGGGGCGGGCGGACACGCCCAGCACCGACCCCGGGCCCGGCAGCTCGACCTCGGCCCGCGGCTCGCCGGTCTGGCGGTCGTGCACCGCCACCCGGCCGACCGCGTGCCGGCTGGACGCCACCACCAGGGCGTCGTCGGTCAGGGTGTAGCCGGCGAGGACGTCGCCGGACTCGGGCACCAGGTCGCGCCAGGCCGCCGGTTCCGGCCGGGCCGGGTCGGCGACCGCGATCCGGAACCGGGGCGCGTCCAGGTTGGTGTGCAGGTACAGGCGCCCGTCGGTCCCGACCCGGCCGTCGGTCTCGGCGTCGAGCCCCTCCTGGATCGGCCGCAGGGTCCCGTCGCCGGCCAGGTCGGCGATGTACAGGTCGTTGCGGGGCGCCGTCCCGGCCGCCGCCCCGACCAGCAGCCAGCGGCCGTCGAGGGACACCCGCAGCGAGTGGTACTCGGTCTTCTCCCGGCCCTCGCCGAAGACCAGCTGGTCGCCGTCCGGGTCGTCCCCGACCCGGTGGCGCCAGATCCGCCGGTGGAAGGCGGCCTCGCCCTCGGGGACGGCCTCGGCGGGCAGCCGGCGCCCGTAGTAGTAGGTGTCGCCGCCGGGCAGCCAGGCCAGCGGGCAGTAGCGGGTGCGGTCGATCGGTCCCTCGATCGTCTCGCCGCTGGCCACGTCCATGATGAACAGGGAGGCCTCCTCGTCGCCGCCCTGGGACAGGAAGTAGGCCAGCCGCTCGCCCTCCAGCGACGGGACCCAGCCGTCGAGGGTGATGGTGTCGTCGTCGGCCAGGGCGCTCGGGTCGATCAGGGCCCGCTCGGTCCCGTCGGCCTCCCGGACCAGCAGCACCGGGTGCTGCTGGTCGCCGCGGCGCCGCTCGAAGAACGCCCGGTCGCCCCGGAGCACCGGGACCGACACCAGCCCCGCCCCGAGCAGCCGCTCCAGCCGCTCCCGCACCGCCTCCCGCCCCGGCCGCCCCTCCATCCACCCGGCCAGCAGCTCGTCCTGGGCCTTGCTCCACGCCTCGGTCTCGTCGGCCTCGGCGTCCTCGAGCCACCGGTAGGGGTCGGCGACCCGGAAGCCGTGCAGCTCCTCGACCAGGTCGAGCCGTCGTGCGGGCGGGTAGCGCATGAGCCGAACCTCCGATGGATCCTCAAGGGGAAGGGCATCCTAGCGGCGCCCACCCACGATCCGTCGGCGTCGTCCACAGAGCCGGCGCGGGTACTCGAACGTGAGTTCGAATCGCGCTAGATTCCTCGCAAGTGGTGCCCGAGACGGGATTCGAACCCGCATGCCCTTTCGGGCAATCGCTTTTGAGGCGATCGAGTCAGCCAGTTGCTCCACTCGGGCCTGCGTCCAGGAGGGTAGCGAATTGCGGACGAGAGAGGAAGTTGCGTTCGTGCTGGAGCTCGTCCGAGCCGGCTGGAACGATTGTGAGATCGCACGCGCAACCGGGATCCCGAGGAGAACCATCCTGGACTGGCGGAGCGGTCGCATCCCGGACTTCGACCGGGTGCGAACGCGACCCGCGCCGAATGCCCGGAGCTGTCCCGTCTGTGGCGGCGATCCCCTGAGCCTGCCCCAGGGCGCATATACCTACCTCCTGGGTCTCTATCTCGGTGACGGGTGCATCTCGACCCATCCTCGCCAGGTCTTCCGGCTGCGGATCGTCTGCGCGAATGCCTACCCGGGGCTGATCCAGCGCTGTGAGAGTGCCATGGCCGAGGTGCTGCCGAACAAGGTCAGCCGGACACCCAAGATCGGCTGCATCGAAGTCGCCGCGTACTCCAAGCACTGGCCCTGCCTGTTCCCGCAGCACGGACCCGGGCGCAAGCACGAACGCAAGATCGAGCTGACCGTCTGGCAGCAGGAACTCGTCGACCTCGACCCGCGCCCCCTGATTCGGGGCCTGCTCCACTCCGACGGGTGCCGGGTGCTGAACTGGGTGAACGGGACGCCCTACCCCCGCTACCACTTCAGCAACGTGTCGGCCGACATCCGGGGGATCTTCGGGCGGTCCTGCGACCAGCTGGGGATCGAGTGGCGGCCGAACAACCCCTTCAGCCTGTCGGTGGCCAGGCAGGGGAGTGTCGCCCTGCTGGACGAGTTCGTGGGGCCCAAACGGTGAGGCCGGAGGAGCGATGGATGCTCCTACCGGCCCTCGGTCGGCGGGTCGGTCGGACCCGATGGGTCAGGCGGCGGCTTGCGTGCTGAAGGACTGGCGCTTGGCCGAGGCCCCGGCCGGGGGTGCGGAAGCTGCCGTCCTCGAAGAAGCCGGTGCGGCTCCGGGCGAGGGTCATGGTGGCGTGGGCGGCCGCGTCGCCGAGCTCGAACAGGGCCTTGGTGTTGAGGTTGTTGATGGTGTCGCAGGCCTGGTGGTAGCAGGGGTCGTAGGGCTCGCCGGCGGTGCCGCC
>CALGFH010000307.1 GCA_937881255.1 uncultured Actinomycetes bacterium | reverse complement strand
GTCGAGGGCACCTGGGCGGCCAACGGCTCCAACGAGGTCCTCCAGCAGCTCCTGCTCGCCTTCGCCGGCCCGGGCCGCTCGGCCCTGGTGGTCGAGCCCACCTACGCCATGCACGCCCTGCTGGCCAGGGCCAGCGGCACCTCCCTGGCGACCAGGGTCCAGCCCCGCGACCAGCTGCTCGACCCGGCGGCCGCCGCCGACCTGGTCGCCGAGGCCGCCGCCGACCTGACCTTCTGGTGCTCGCCCAACAACCCGACCGGCGAGGCCACCGGCCCCGACGTGCTCGCCGCCGTCTGCGCCGCCGCCCCCGGCCTGGTCGTGGTCGACGAGGCCTACGGCGAGTTCGGCACCTCGCACGCCGCCGCGCTGCTCTCGCGCCACCCCAACCTGGTCGTCACCCGCACCTTCTCCAAGGCGTTCCGCATGGCCGGGCTGCGGCTCGGCTACCTGCTGGCCGACCCGTCGGTGGTCGACGGGATCCGCCTGGTCCGGCTGCCCTACCACCTGTCCACCCTCACCCAGGCGGTCGGCCTGCGGGCCCTGCACCACAAGGGCGTGCTGATGTCGCATGTGGCCGCCACCGAGCGGGAGCGCGAGCGGGTGGCGGCCGCCCTGGACCGCCTGCCCGGGGTCCGGGTCCTGCCCAGCGACGCCAACTTCCTCTGCTTCGAGACCCCGCTCGACCCGCGCCGGCTGTGGCAGGGCCTGCTCGACCGGGGGGTCCTGATCCGCGACGTGTCCCGCTACCCGACCCTGGAGCGCCACCTCAGGGTCACCATCGGCACGCCGGCCGAGGACGACGCCTTCCTGACCGCCCTCACCGAGGAGCTGACGCAATGAGCGGGGGAGCAGCGCCCCGGACCGCCCGGGTCGAGCGGCGCACCGCCGAGGTCCAGGTCACCGTCCAGCTCGACCTGGACGGCACCGGCGACGCCGGGTCCGACACCGGGGTCCCGTTCCTCGACCACATGGTCGCCCAGCTGGGCCGGCACGCCCGCTTCGATCTCTCCGTCGAGGCCAAGGGCGACCTGGAGATCGACGCCCACCACACGGTCGAGGACACCGGCATCGCCCTCGGCCAGGCCCTGGCCGAGGCCCTCGGCGACAAGTCCGGGGTGCGCCGCTTCGGCGACGCCGTCGTCCCCCTCGACGAGGCCAGGGCCAGGGCCGCGGTCGACCTGTCGGGCCGTCCCTACCTGGTCTGGGACGTCGAGGTCGACGCCGCCCCGGGCGAGCTCGGCAGCTTCGACCCCCGCCAGGCCCGGCACTTCCTGGAGGCGCTGGTCGCCAATGCCCGCTGCACCGTCCATGTCCAGCTCGAGGCCGGCGACCTGCCCCACCACTGCCTGGAAGCCTGCTTCAAGGCCCTGGCCCGCGCCTTCGGCGACGCCTGCGCGCCCGACCCCCGGGCCGGCGCCGGCAGCACCAAGGGGGTCCTGGGATGACCCGGCCGCCGGTGGCCCTGCTCGACTACGGGGTCGGGAACCTGCACTCGGCCGCCAAGGCCCTGGACCGGGCCGGAGCCGACGTGCGGGTGGTGCCGACGGTGGCCGAGGCCGCCGGGGCGGCCGGGCTGGTCGTGCCCGGGGTCGGGGCCTACGGGGCCTGCCTGCGCGGCCTGGCCTCGGCCGGCGGGCCGGCGGCGGTGGCCGGGTGGCTGGAGGGGGGCCGGCCCCTGCTCGGCATCTGCGTCGGCATGCAGCTGCTGTTCGAGGCCAGCGAGGAGGGCCCGGTCAGCGACGGCGTCGGCGTCGTCCCGGGCAAGCTCCGCCGCCTCACCGGCCAGGTCAAGATCCCCCACATCGGCTGGGACGAGGTCACCGTCCGGCCCGGCGGCCGGCTGTTCGCCGGCCTGGGCGACGGGACCCGCTTCTACTTCGTCCACTCCTACGCCCCCGAGCCGGACGGCGAGGCCGTGGCCGCCGTCTGCGACTACGGCGCCCGCTTTGCGGCCGCGGTCGAGCACGGCAACCTGTTCGGCACCCAGTTCCACCCCGAGAAGTCGGGCGCGGCCGGCCTGGCCCTGCTGGCCAACTTCGTCTCCGAGGTCCGCGCGGCATGACCCTGGAGCTGCTCCCGGCGGTCGACCTGCTCGACGGGCAGGCGGCCCGCCTGGTCCAGGGGGTCGCCGGGACCGAGACCGGCTACGGCGACCCGGTCGAGGCCGCCACCGGCTTCGCCGCCCAGGGGGCGCGCTGGCTCCACGTCGTCGACCTCGACGCCGCCTTCGGCCGCGGCCCCCGCAACCGCGAGCACCTGGGCCGCATCGTCGCCGCCGTCGGGCCCGTCCAGGTCGAGGCCTCCGGCGGCGTGCGCACCGCCGACGACCTCCACGCCCTGCTCGAGCTGGGGGCGGCCCGGGTGGTGATCGGCACCGCCGCCCTCGAGGACCCGGAGTGGGTCGCCGAGGCCTGCGCCCGCCACGGCGAGGCGGTGGCCGTCGGCCTCGACGCCCGCGGCCGCACCCTCCAGGCGCGCGGCTGGACGGCCAGCGGCGGCGACCTGTTCGAGGTCCTCCAGCGCCTGGAGGCGGCCGGCTGCCGCCGCTTCGTCCACACCGAGGTGGCCCGCGACGGCATGCTCACCGGCCCCGCCACCGACCGCCTGGCCCAGGTCCTGGCCGCGACCAGCCGCCCCGTGATCGCCTCCGGCGGCGTGGCCACCCTCGACGACCTCCGCGCCCTGGCCACCCTTGAGCCCAGCGGCCTGGAGGGCGCCATCGTCGGCAAGGCCCTGTACGCCGGCCGCTTCACCGTCACCGACGCCCTGGCCACCCTGGCCGAGGAAGCGCCCAACCCGAGCGCGCGCCCATCCCAACCCCCGGGCACGCGGGCATCCCAACCCCCGGTTGCCGGGGCCCCAGAACGGGAGGGTAGCCGACGTGGGGGAGGAGCGGGCGGCGCTGTCCACAGCCCCCCGACCCACCCGGCTGATGGGGGGGCGGGGTGACCCTGGCCAGGCGGGTCATCCCCTGCCTGGACGTGGCCGCCGGGCGGGTGGTCAAGGGGGTGTCGTTCGTGAACCTGGTCGACGCCGGCGACCCGGCCGAGCTGGCCGCCATCTACGACGCCGAAGGCGCCGACGAGCTCGTCTTCCTGGACATCACGGCCACCGTCGAGGCCCGCGCGACCCTGTTCGAGGCCGTGGCCCGCACCGCCGAGCAGGTGTTCATCCCGCTCACCGTGGGCGGCGGGGTCCGGACCGTCGAGGACGTCCAGCGGCTGCTGCGGGCCGGCGCCGACAAGGTGTCGGTCAACTCGGCCGCCGTCCGCGACCCCGAGCTGCTGTCGGCCGGGGCCGGCACCTACGGGGTCCAGTGCATGGTGCTGGCGATCGACGCCCGCCGCCGGCTGGACGGGAGCGGCTGGGAGGTGGTGGTCGACGGCGGCCGCACCCCCACCGGGCTGGACGCCCTCGCCTGGGCCGAGGAGGCGGCAGCGCGCGGCGCCGGCGAGCTCCTGGTCACCAGCATGGACGCCGACGGCCAGAAGACCGGCTACGACCTGGAGCTGGTCACCGCCATGACGTCGGCGGTCGGCCTGCCCGTGATCGCCAGCGGCGGGGCCGGGGAGATCGGCCACTTCGCCGACGCCTGCCTGGCCGGCGCCGACGCCGTCCTGGCGGCCAGCGTCTTCCACTTCGGCCAGCTCTCCATCGCCGAGGTCAAGCAGGGCCTGGCCGCCGCCGGCCTCCCGGTCCGGACCTGACCGGTCCGTCCCGAGGGAATGGGGGTGCCCTGCGGCGCGAGGTGCCGGGCCATGACCCGGGCTCCTGACCGGGCCGTGATCCGGCGACCTGACCGGGCCTTGACCCGGGCTCCTGACCGGGCCGTGATCCGGCGACCTGACCGGGGCCTTGACCCGGGCTCCTGACCGGGGCCTTGACCCGGGCTTCGGGGCGGGGCAAGCTCACCGGTGGCGGTGATCCAGCGCCCAACCTCTGGTGGCCCACCCCAGCGGGGCCCGTGGAGAGGCAAAGGGGGGCACACTCCCGGATCGCGCGTCGCCCGGTGCCCTCCGGTCGCGCGGGCCGTGGCTGCTGGGGAGCCGGCCTCGCGACCCGACGGAGGACTGGGTCATGCCGACTGACAAGGATTTCAAGCGGCTGGTCCGCGCCCGCATGGGCCGGACCGGCGAGTCGTACACCACCGCCCGCTCCCACCTGCGCCCCGGGGGCGACCCCGGCCGGCCGCACCGGTTCCAGGGCCGCCACCCGGACACGGCCGCCCTCACCCGCCTGCTCGCCGCCCTCGGCGTCACCGGCCCGGCGGACGGCCGGCCGCTGAGCGAGGCGATCGCCCTCGGCGTCGCCGGCGGCATCGGGTTCGCCTACTTCGTGTTCGAGTACGACGAGCTGGCCACCCTCTACCTGGGGGGCCGGATCAACTCCTATGTGCAGAAGCTGGACGCCGCCGCGGCCGCCCTGGCCCGCCTCGGGGTCCCGGTCACGGTGCGGACGACCACCGGGCCGGCCACGGCCGAGCGGCAGCTGCGGGCCGCGCTCGACCAGGGCCGGCCGGTGATCGCCACCGTCGACATGGCCCGCCTGCGCTACCGGGCCGTCCCGGACTGGCTGTGCGGCATGACCCCCCAGGACGTCCTGGTCGAGCTGGGCGACGGCCAGCCGGTGCTGTGGGACCTGGCCCCGGCGCCGATCCATGTCACCTGGGCCGAGCTGGCCGAGGCCCGGGCCGGCGTCCGCTCGGCCAAGCACCGGCTGGTCGTGGCCGAGGCCCCAGACGAGCCGATCGACCTGGCCGGGGCGGCCGCCGCCGGGATCGCCGACACCTGGCCGGGGATGCTGAACCCGCCGATAGGCAACTTCGGCGTGCCCGGGCTGGCCAAGTGGGCCGACCTGCTGACCGCGCCCCGCGACCCCAAGGGCTGGCCGGCCCTGCTGGGCCCGCCTGGCCGCCAGTTCCAGCTGCTCACCTGGCTGTACGACTGGGTCGAGACCGCCGGCACCGGCGGCGGGCTCTTCCGGGCCATGTACGCCGAGTTCCTGGAGGAGGCGGCCGGGCCGCTCGGCCGGCCCGAGCTGGCCACCCTGGCCGGCGACTACCGCGAGCTGGCCGCCGCCTGGACCGACCTGGCCACCGCGGCCGTGGCCGCCGGCGGGGACGGCCCCCTGGCCCGGGGGGCGGCCCTGCTCGACCGCCGCCGCCGGCTGGTCGAGGAGCGGGGCGCGGACGCGGCCGCCGAGCTGGCCGCCACCCAGGCCGAGCTGACCGCCCTGGCCGGCGCGCAGCGCGACCCCCAGCCGCTCGACACGGCCGCGCTCACCGCCCTGCTCGCCGACCTGCGGGCCCAGGTCCTCGACCTGGCCGAGGGGGAGCGAGCGGCCGCCACCACCCTCAAGGCAGCGACGCCGGCGAAGGAGACGCGATGACCGCCCTGCCCCGCAACATCACCTTCGACTGTGCCGACCCCTGGCTCCTGGTCACCTTCTGGAGCCAGGTCACCGGCTACCAGGAGGATCCCGAGAACCCGAACCAGCCGGGCGACCCCGAGCAGTACCTGCCCGGGCCGGGCGGCCAGCCGGGGCTGCTGTTCATCCCCGTGCCCGAGCCCAAGACGGTCAAGAACCGGGTCCACCTGGACCTGGTGCCCACGGACCGGACCAGGGACGAGGAGGTCGAGCGGCTGCTCGGGATCGGGGCGACCCTGGTCGCCGACCACCGCCGGTCCGACGGGACCGGCTGGGTGGTGCTGGCCGACCCCGAGGGCAACGAGCTCTGCATCGAGCGCAGCGACGCCGAGCGGGCCGCCACCGGCTAGTCAGGCCCCAGGGCCGAGCTTGGCCAGGAACTCCAGCACGACCTGGTTGCACGCCTCCGGCCGCTCCATGCTGGGCAGGTGGGCGGCGCCGGGGAGGACGGCCCGCTCGGCCCTGGGGATGCCGGCGGCCAGGGCGCCGGCCATGGCGTGGATGTCGGGGCGGTCGTGCTCGCCGACCACCACCAGGGCCGGCACGGCGACCTCGCCGAGGGGGCCCGCGGCCGGCGGGTCGGGCTCCTCCAGGTCGGCCTCGCCGTGCTCGTAGGCCACCAGCAGCATGTCCCGGACCCGGCGGCGGACCTCGGGGTCCACCGCCGAGGGGTCCCGGCCCATGCCGACGACCCAGGCGTCGATCTCGACCCGGGCCGCCTCCTGGTGGTCGCCGCGCTCGATCGCGGCCTCGCTCTGGTCCCAGAGCTCGAACAGGGCCGGCTCCTGGAACGGGTGCCCGGCCAGGCTCGAGCCGATCAGGACCAGGGCCCGGACCCGGTCGGGGGCGGCCAGGGCCAGGTCGACCGCGGCCCGCCCGCCGAGGGAGGAGCCGACGACCACCGCCCGCTCCACCCCCAGGTGGTCGAGCAGGTCGCGCAGGGTCGCCCACAGGGCCACCGGCCGGGCCGGCGGCGCCGTCTCGCCGAAGCCGGGCAGGTCGGCCCGGATGACCGTCCAGCCGGCGTCGGCGAACGGCCCCATCTGCTCGTCCCACATACGCCGGTCGGCGATGCCGGCATGCACCAGCAGCAGCGCCGGTCCCCACCCGGCCGTCCTGGCCGGCCCCGACCCGGCGACCTCGTGGGCCAGGATCACGGGGCCGCCGGGGTGCCGCTGGTGGCCGAACCGGTCTCGCTCAGGGTGCGGATCTCGCGCAGGGCCACCGAGAGCATGGCGATGTCGAGCGTCTCCGCCTCCTTGAGGTCGGACAGGATGGCGTTGGCCCGCTCGATCGCGGAGGCGTTCTCCTCCAGCCAGGCGTCGATCAGGGTATCGGCGTCCTTGTCCTCGGTGCCTGGCTTGAGCACCTCGATGGTCAGCTGACGCTGCTCGGAGTAGAGGTCGTCGCGCAGCGCCCCCTGGGCCAGGGTCTGCCAGTGGGTCTCGGCCGGCAGCTTGGCGATCTGGTCGCGCAGCCAGTGCAGGTCCAGCCGGTAGCCGAGGGCGAAGTAGACGGCCGCGACCGTCTCGACCGTCTCGCCGCAGGCGGTGGCCACCTCGATCACGTTCAGGCCCGAGAACAGCGCGTCCAGGCTGGCCACCCTGCTGGCCAGCTCGGGCGGGACCCCGGCGGCGGTGAACCGCTCGGCCAGCCGCTCCAGCGACTCGGAGTCGGCCGGGGCCAGCAGCTTGGGCAGCTCCTGGGCCAGCGAGGCGATCCCGGGGGCGAAGTGGGAGACGGTGGCCGCGATGTCCATCGGCTGGCGCCGGTTGCGCAGGAACCACAGGGCCGACCGCTCGATCATCTTGCGCCCCTCGGCCTGCAGCTCCAGCTGCACGTCGGCCGGGACCACGGTGTCCAGGGTGGCCAGGTCCTTCCAGAGCCGCCGGATATCGAACACCTCGCGGGCCACCGTGTAGGCCCGGGCGACGTCGGGCGGTCTGGCCCCGGTCTCGTCCCGGAGCCGGTTGGCGAAGGTGCTGCCGGCCCGGTTGACCATGCTGTTGGTGACGTAGGTGGCGATGATGTCGCGGCGCAGCGGGTGCCGGCGGAGCTGCTTGCGGAACTTCTCCCGCAGCTTGGGCGGCATGTAGCGCTCCAGGTCGTCGGCCAGGTACTCGTCCTCGGGCACGTCCGAGGCGACCAGCTCCTCCTGGAGGACGATCTTGGCGTAGGCCAGCAGCACGGCCAGCTCGGGACGGGTCAGGCCCCTGCCGGCGGCCCGGCGCTCGGCCAGCTCCTCGTTGTTGGGCAGGAACTCGAGGCGCCGGTCCAGCCGGTTGGCCCGCTCCAGGCGCCGCATCAGCCGGGCGTGCTCGTCCAGCAGCTGCGGCGCCTGGGCCTCGGTGACGCTGATCGCCTGCACCTGGCGGTAGTTGTCCTGCAGCACCGCGGTGGCCACGTCGCCGGTCATGTCGGCCAGCAGCTTGTCGCGCTGCTTGCGGGTCATGTCGCCGTCGGCGACCACCTGGTTGAGCAGGATCTTGATGTTGACCTCGTGGTCGGAGCAGTCGACCCCGCCCGAGTTGTCGATGAAGTCGGTGTTGATGCGGCCGCCGTGGAGGGCGTACTCGATCCGCCCGAGCTGGGTGAAGCCGAGGTTACCGCCCTCGCCCACGACCTTGGCCTGCAGCTCGCCCCCGTTCACCCGGACCGCGTCGTTGGTCCGGTCGCCGACGTCGCCGTGGGTCTCGCGGGCCGCCTTCACGTAGGTGCCGATGCCACCGTTCCAGAGCAGGTCGACCGGCGCCTTGAGCATGGCGTTGATCAGCTCGTGGGGGGTGAGGGCCTCGGCCTGGATGTCCAGGGCCCGGCGGACCTGCTCCGACAGCGGGATCGACTTGGCGCTCCGGGGCCAGACCCCGCCGCCCTCGGAGATCTTGCCGGTGTCGTAGTCGGACCAGGACGAGCGGGGGAGGGCGAACAGCCGCTCCCGCTCGGCGAAGCCCACCTCCGGGTCGGGGTCGGGGTCGAGGAACACGTGCAGGTGGTTGAACGCCCCGACCAGCTTGATGTGGCGGCTCAGGAGCATGCCGTTGCCGAACACGTCGCCCGACATGTCGCCGATCCCGACCACGGTGAAGTCGGTCGACTGGGTGTCGAGGCCGGTCTCGCGGAACAGCTGCTTGACCGACTCCCAGGCGCCCCGGGCGGTGATCCCCATCTTCTTGTGGTCGTAGCCGGCCGACCCGCCGGAGGCGAAGGCGTCGTCCAGCCAGAAGCCGTACTCCTGGGCGATCGAGTTGGCCAGGTCGGAGAAGGTGGCCGTGCCCTTGTCGGCCGCCACCACCAGGTAGGGGTCGTCGTCGTCGTAACGGACCACGTCCGCCGGGGGGGCGACCTTGCCGTCGACCCGGTTGTCGGTGATGTCGAGCAGCCCCCGCATCATGGTCGAGTAGCAGGCCACCACCTCGTCCATCAGGGCCTCGCGGCCGCCCTCGGCCGGTGGCTGCTTGACCACGAAGCCGCCCTTGGCCCCCACCGGCACGATCACGGCGTTCTTGACCATCTGGGCCTTCATCAGGCCGAGGATCTCGGTCCGGAAGTCCTCCCGCCGGTCCGACCAGCGGATGCCGCCCCTGGCCACCTTGCCGCCGCGCAGGTGCACGGCCTCGGTGCGGGGCGAGTAGACGAACACCTCGAACATCGGCCGCGGCTTGGGCAGCGACGGCACCTGGGCCGGGTCGAGCTTGAACGACAGGTACCGCTTGGGCTCTGTGTCCTCGCCCGCCTGGAAGAAGTTGGTCCGCAGGGTCGCCTCGACCATGCTCAGGAAGCTGCGCAGGATCCGGTCCTCGTCCAGGTTGGCCACCTGGTCGATCGACTCGGCCAGCCGCTCCCGCAGCTTGGCCGCCCTGGCCTCGGCCCCCTCGGGCTGGGTGGGGTCGAAGCGGCTCTCGAACAGCTCCACCAGCCAGCGGGCGATCTGCGGGTTGCCGGCCAGGGCCTGCTCCATGTACTCCTGGCTGAAGGCCAGCCGGGTCTGGCGCAGGTACTTGCAGTAGGCGCGCAGGACCACGATCTGGCGCCAGGTCAGGTGGGCCCGCAGGACCAGCCGGTTGAAGCCGTCGCTCTCGGCCTCCCCCCGGAGGATGGCCGCGAACGCCTCCTGGAAGACATCGCGGACCCGGCCCAGGTCGACGTCGCCGTCGCCGGTGTAGGTCACGCCGAAGTCGTGGATCCAGACCGGGCCCTGGCCGGGCGGGTGCAGCTCATAGGGCCGCTCCTCGACCACCTCGACGCCCATGTCCTCCAGCATCGGCACCGCGTCCGACAGGGGCAGCGGCCGGTCGGCCCAGAACAGCTTGAACCGCAGGGTCCCCGGCGGCGCCTCCAGCGGCCGGTACAGGTTCATGTTGAGGCCGCCGCGCTCGGCCAGGTCCTCCATCCGCTGGATGTCGTAGACGGCGTTGCGGGCCGGGAAGTCGTCCAGGTAGGCGGCCGGGAACGCCTCGCCGTAGGAGGAGAACAGGGCGTTGCCCTCCTCCTCGCCGTGCAGCTCCAGCAGCAGGGAGTGGAGCTCGTCGCTCCAGGACCGGGTGACCGTGGCCAGCTTGGCCTCCAGGTCCTTGGCGTCGTAGCTCGGCATCTCGCCCGGCGGCACCCGGATGATGAAGTGCAGCCGGGCCAGCACCGACTCCGACAGCCACACCTGGAAGTCGAAGTTCGCCCCCGGGAAGGCCTCGTGCAGGACCACCTCGATGCGCCGGCGCACGGTGGTCGTGTAGCGGTCGCGGGGCACGTAGACCAGGCAGGAGACGAAGCGGCCGTAGTCGTCGTGCCACATGAACAGCCGCACCCGGCGG
Source organism: uncultured Actinomycetes bacterium (assembly GCA_937881255.1). Classification (GTDB taxonomy): domain Bacteria; phylum Actinomycetota; class CALGFH01; order CALGFH01; family CALGFH01; genus CALGFH01. The sequence continues at coordinate 1,498 of CALGFH010000307.1, read as the reverse complement.
CGCTCCTCCAGCCGCAGGATGCCCATGGCCGTCTCGAACAGCTGGTCGTCGGAGATCTGGAACAGCTCGTCCCGGGGGAAGGTCTCCAGGATGTTCAGCAGCGACTTCCAGTCGTGGCTGTAGCGCGGCAGGCCGGCCCGCTCCAGCACCTTGGTCACCTTGCGGCGCAGCACCGGGATGTCGCGCGGGTTCCGGTTGTAGGCGGCCGAGGTGTAGAGGCCGAGGAAGCGGCGCTCGCCGACGACCTCGCCCTGCTCGTCGAACCGCTTGACCCCGATGTAGTCCAGGTACGACGGCCGGTGCACGGTCGAGTGGGAGTTCGCCTTGGTCAGGACGAGGATGTGCGGCTCCCGGGCCAGCCGCCTTGCCTCAGGCGGCAGCTTGGCGAAGCTGCCCGAGGCCGGCTTGGACTGGCCCTGGCGCAGGATGCCGAGGCCGGTGCCCGCCACCGGGCGCAGCATGTCCTGGCCCTTCTCCTGCACCAGGTCGTAGGACCGGTAGCCGAGGAAGGTGAAGTGGTGGTCCTCGATCCACTCCAGCAGCGCCCTGGCCTCGGCCAGCTCGGCCTCGTCGACCGGGGGCGGCCGCTCGTCCAGCTCCTCCAGGATGGTCCGGACCTGCTCGCGCATCCCGGCCCAGTCCTCGACCGAGGCCTTCACGTCCTCCAGGACCCGCTCGACCTCGGAGCGCAGCCGGTCCAGCACGTCGGGTTCGCTCTGGCGGTCGACCTCGAAGTGCAGGTACGACTCGGGGATGCCGTCCTCGGCGTCGGGCGGCAGCACCTCGACCAGTACGCCCGCCTCGTCGCGGCGCACCACCACCACCGGGTGGATGGGCAGGTGGATGACCAGGCCGTTGCGGTTCAGCTCCATGGCCACCGAGTCGACCAGGAACGGCATGTCGTCGGTGACGATCTCCACGATCGAGTGTTTGGAGCGCCAGCCGTGCTCCTCGAAGCGGGGGCTGTAGACCCGGACCAGGGCCTCGCCGGGCTGACGGCGGTGGGCCAGGCGCCAGTGGGCCAGGACGGCGCCGTAGAGGTCGTCCGGGTCGAGCTCGAGCAGGTCCTCGGGGGCCAGGCGGCCGTAGTACTGGCGGGCGAACTCCTCGACCTGCTCGCGCCGGTCCTCGGGCACCCTCTCGTTGATGGTCGCGACAATCTGCTGCAGGATCTCCGCTTTGGCCTGCTCTGGCTGCGTCGACATGACAGCTCCCTCGGTTGTCGGCCCGCCCACGATGGCAGATCGGCCGTTCCGGCGGTAGCGATAGCATGGCCCCATGTCTGAGCTCTCAACCAGCAATCTTGACGACGTGGTGAGCGGTCTTCGCTTCGACGCCGCCGGGCTGATCCCGGCGGTCGTCCAGGACGAACGGGACGGCACTGTCCTGATGGTCGCCTGGATGGACGCCGAGGCCGTCCGGCGCACCCTGACCAGCGGCCGCACCTGGTTCTGGAGCCGCTCCCGCCGCCAGCACTGGCGCAAGGGCGACACCTCCG
>CALGFH010000306.1 GCA_937881255.1 uncultured Actinomycetes bacterium | reverse complement strand
CTCCGGGGCCGGGTGCAGGCTGGCCACCACCCGGGCGTCCTTGTCGTCGTCGAGCAGCCGGAACGACCCCGAGTGTAGCCGGGCAGGGCGCCGGTGTGGCCGGCCACGACCGCCCCGCAGGGCAGGGTGTAGACCTCCAGCCCGAGCCCGTAGCCGACGCCGGGGGCGCCGGTGTCGACCGGGTCAGCATCTCGGCCAGCAGCCGGCGGGGCAGCAGGCGGCCGTCGAACAGGGCGTCGTAGAACCGGTCGAGGTCGTCGACGTTGGACACCAGCGCCCCCGAGGCCCAGAAGAACGACGGGTTGAACCGGGTGATGTCGGCGTCGGCCAGGGGTGGCTGATCGTCCAGGGGCAGGTAGCCGTGCAGGCGCGGCGGGGGCAGGGCGGCCGTGCTCGCCGGGAACCAGGTGTGGCGCAGGCCCAGGGGGCGGATGAGCCGCCGCTCCAGCTGCCGGGCGATGCTGGTGCCGGTGACCCGCTCGATCAGCAGGCCGGCGACCACGTAGTTGGTGTTGGAGTAGGACCAGGCCGTGCCCGGCGGGAACAGCCGCCCGTTGTCGTTGGCCAGGGCCATCACCTGCCGGGGCGTCCAGTGCTCGAAGCGCAGGTCGTAGATGTCCTGGAGGGTCTGGTAGACCTCGACCTGGGGGTCGTAGAGGCCGCTGGTGTGGTTGAGCAGCTGGCGCACGGTGACCTGGTCGCCGTCGGGCAGCAGCCGGGGCAGGTAGCGGCTCACCGGGGCGTCGAGGCCGACCCGGCCGTCCGCGACCAGCTGCAGCACGATGGTTGCCACGAACGCCTTGGTCTGGCTGGCCACCCGGAAGGTCTGGACCGGCTGGGGCGGCTGGCCGGTGCGCAGGTTGCCGACCCCGCTGCGGTCCGGGAGGGCAGAGGCGACAATCCCGTACATATTGCGCAGATCACGCGTCTGGATCAACGGCTGGGTCGCGATATCGTTCAAGCATGCGGCCGCCGTCCGAACGCCTGGAGCAGCCCGACGCCTGGGGGACGAGCCGGGCGTCGCGGCTGTTCCCGGGATGGTGGCTGGCCCACGCCGACCTCCACAACCACACCCAGCTGTCGGACGGGGCCGGCGACCCCCGGCTGGCCTTCCCGTCGCTGCGGGCGGCCGGGCTGGACGTGGCCGCCCTGACCGACCACAGCCGCTGGGCGTCGCTGTTCCTCGACCTGGCCAAGGCGCCCGGCTGGACCGGGATCGACGGGCGGGCCTGGCGGCTGACCAACGACCTGGCCGAGGCGGCCAACGCCGACGGGGAGTTCGTGGCCCTGCACGGGTTCGAGTGGTCGCACGCCGCCTACGGCCACATGAACGTCTGGAACAGCGAGCGCTTCACCGACCCGCTGCGCACCGTCCCCACCATGGGCCGGTTCTGGCGCTGGCTGGAGACCCGCGGCGAGGACGGCCTGGCCGGGTTCAACCATCCCGGGACCGGCCGGCTCCGCTTCGGCGGCTTCGGCTACCGGCCGGCCATGGCCCACCGCCTGGTCAGCCTGGAGCTGTTCAACAAGCTCGAGGACTACCTGCTCAAGGACACCGACCGTGGCCTGGAGTCGCCGCTCAACCAGTGCCTCAACGCCGGCTGGCGGGTCGGGCTGCTGGGCGTGACCGACGAGCACGGCCCCGACTGGGGCCACCCCGACGGCAAGGGCCGGGCCGGGCTGTGGCTGCGCGAGCTGACCCGGGCCGGGGTGCTGGAGGCGCTGGCCGCCCGCCGGTTCTTCGCCAGCCGGGTCAAGGGCCTGCGCCTGGACGCCGCCCTGACCTCGCTGGCCGGCGCGGGCGGCGGGGCCGGGGCGGCGGCGCGGGCCCGCATGGGCACCGCCGTGGCCCATCCCGGCGGCCCGGTGCGGATCGAGGTCGACCTCGACCGGGGCCAGGCCTGGGAGGGCCGGCGCCTCGGCCTCCAGGTGCTGCGGCCCGGGGAGCGGCTGCCCGCCCAGGCCGCGGCCCTCGAGGTCGCCCTGCCCGGGCCCACCGGGCCGCTGGTCTCCCTGGAGCTCGACCTGGACCCGGCCGACGGCGACTGGGTGGTGCTGCGGGTCACCGACCCGGCCGAGCCGCCCGACCCCCGGGCCACCGGCGACTGGGCCGGCCAGGGCCGGGCCATCGCCTACGCCAGCCCGTTCTGGCTCGACCGCCCCAGCTGACCGGACGGCCTCCCTCCCGGGAGGGAGCGACCTCCACCCCAGGCGGGAGGCCGGCCGCCCCCGGCCGGGCCAAGCTGGGAGCGAGCGCCGGCGGCCAGCCCGGCGCCGGACGCACCGGAGGTCGTGGAGATGCGGCAGATCACCGAGGTCGAACGGGACGGGCCGGCGCCCGATCCACCGGGGCACCCCTCCGGGGTTCCCCGGACCCCTCCGGCCGGGCCGGGCTGGTGGCGGCGGTGGCCCGAGTGGGCGCCCCTGGCCGCCGGGGCCTGGTCGCTGCTGTACGGCCTGCTCGGGCTGTGGTGGGCCCTCGGCGGGGACGGGTTCCCCTTCGGCGAGGGCGACCCCGACGCCGTCGGGTCGCTGCTCGGCGGGGTGCCGACGGCGGTCGGCGCGCCGGTGGTGGCCGCCCTCGGCCTGGCCGGGGCGGCGGCCGCCCTGGCCATGGTCCGGCCCTGGGGGCGGCAGGTCCCCCGGAGGCTGGTCGCGCTGGTCGCCTGGGCCAGCGCCGCCGTCCTGCTGCTGGTCGTGCCCGACGCCCGGGTCCTGATGCTGCTCGGCTACCTGCCGGCGCTGGTCTTCCAGTTCGGCTTCGGCAGCCTCGACTGGCCGGTCGTCAACCAGCTGCTGGCCATCGTCGGCGGGGGGCTGTGGGCGGCCGCCGCCCTGGCCTTCCAGCGCCAGGCCCGGCAGGCCTGCCCCTTCTGCGGCCGGGCCGGCCACGCCACCGCCGGGCCGGACGGCCACGCCCGCCGGGACGGGCCCCGCTGGGGCCGGTGGGCGACCTGGCTGGCCGTGCTCGCGCCCCTGCCGTACGCCGCCACCCGCCTGGCCTGGGCGCTGGACGTCCCCCTGGGCGTGACCGACGAGTTCATGGCCGCCTACCAGGCCGACTACGTGGCCAAGGGGGTCGGGCTGTGGCGCTTCACCCTGGGCGGGATGGCCCTCGGCGGCTCGATCCTGACCATGGGCCTGGTGCAGCGCTGGGGCGAGGTCTTCCCCCGGTGGGTCCCGTTCCTGGCCGGCCGGCGGGTCCCGCCGGCGCTGGCCATCGTCCCGGCCACGCTGGTCGCCCTGGCCGTGACCGTGGCCAGCCTGACCATCTGGAGCGGGGCCGCCGACGGCGGCATCGATCTCGGGCTCGGGGCCGGCACCTGGGGGCTGGGCGGGCCGATGCTGGTCTGGCCCCTGTGGGGGGTCTCGCTGGGCGCGGCCACCCTGGCCTACCACCTGCGGCGGCGCGGCCCCTGCCGGCGCTGCGGCCGGGGGTGACGGTGGCGGCCGCGCCGCCGGCGCCGCTCTGGCAGGATCGGGCCATGGCACGGCTCCTCGGCCCGCTGACGGGCCGGGCGACCTACCGCCGCTGGCTGTACCTGCTCGGCGGGGGCGCCCTGGCCTTCTCCTTCCTGGTCGTCCTCCTGCCCCTGGGCCAGCTGGCCGCCGGGGTCGTCGGCTGGCCGCCGCTGGCCGTGCTCGCGGTGGCGGTGGTGGCCCTGGCCCCGCCGCTGCTGGCCGGCTGCATCCCCGGGGTCCGGCAGGTGGAGGCGGCGGCGGTCAGGGCGCTGCTCGGCACCGAGGTCCCCGACCCGCCGGTCTCGGCGGCCCGGCCGGGACCGGCCCGCTGGCGGACGGCCGCCTGGTTCCTGCTCCATCTGGCCGCCGGCGGGCTGGTCGGGCTGGCCACGGTGGTGGTCCCGCCGACGGCGGTGGTGCTGGCGGCGGCGCCGTTCCGGTCCTCCACCTCCCTCGACCTGGGCGTCTGGAGCTGGGCGCTGCCCGGCGGGCCGGAGACCGCCTGGCTGATCCCGCTCGCCCTGGTCCTGCTGGTGGCCCTGGTCCTGCTGGCGGCCGGGCTGGGGGCCCTGCTGGCCCGCTGGGCGCCGGCCTTCCTCGGCCCCTCCCCGGCCGAGCGGCTGGCCCTGCTGGAGCGCCAGGCCGGGCAGCTGGCCGAGCGCAACCGGCTGGCCAGGGAGCTGCACGACTCGGTCGGCCACGCCCTCACGGTGGCCACCCTCCAGGCCGCGGCCGCCCGCCGCCTGCTCGACACCGACCCGGCGTTCGCCCGCGACGCCCTGGCCTCGGTCGAAGACGCCAGCCGGGCCGCCCTCGACGACCTCGACCACGTCCTCGGGCTGCTGCGCGACGGCGCCGCCGCCACCGCCCCCCAGCCGACCCTGGCCGACCTGGACCGGCTGCTGGCCGAGACCAGGGCGGCCGGGGTCGAGGTCCGGGCCGAGCCGGCCGGGGACCTGGCCCGGGTCCCGGCGGTCGTCTCCCGGGAGGCCTACCGGATCGTCCAGGAGGGCCTGACCAACGCCCTGCGCCACGCCGGGCGGGTCCCGGTGACCCTGCGGCTGGCCGCCGGCGCCGAGTGGCTGGAGCTGGAGCTGGCCAACCCGCTGGGTCCGGCCGGCCACCCGCCGGCCGGTGGCGGGCGCGGCCTGCGGGGGATCGGCGAGCGGGTGGCCATCCTGGGCGGCCGGATGACCGCCGGTCCCGACGGCACCAGCTGGCGGGTCGCGGTCAGCCTGCCCCTGCACCCGGGAGCCGGCCCGTGACGATCAGGATCGTGATCGCCGACGACGAGGCCCTCATCCGGACCGGGCTGCGGGCCATCATCGAGGCCGAGCCCGACCTGACCGTGGCCGGCGAGGCCGCCGACGGGGCCGAGGTGGTCCCGCTGGCCCGGCGGCTGCGGCCCGACCTGGTGCTGATGGACGTGCGCATGCCGGCCGTCGACGGCATCCAGGCCACCCGGCACCTGGTCGAGACCGTCCCCGACCCGCCCAAGGTGCTGGTCGTGACGACCTTCGAGAACGACGACCACGTGTACGACGCCCTGCGGGTCGGGGCCAGCGGCTTCCTGCTCAAGCGGGCCCGCCCGGACGAGCTCGTCCAGGCCATCCGGACGGTCGTGGCCGGCGAGTCGCTGCTGTTCCCGGCGGCCATCCGGCGCCTGGCCGCCCGTCGTGTGCCGGGCCCGGCGGCCGCGCCCCTGGAGGGCGCCCAGCTGACCGAGCGCGAGGCCGAGGTCCTGGCCCTGATGGCCAGGGGCCTGTCCAACGCCGAGATCGCCGGGCAGCTCACGGTCAGCCTGCAGACCGTCAAGACCCACGTGGCCAACGTGCTGGCCAAGCTCCGGGCGCGCGACCGGACCCAGGCGGTGATCGCCGCCTACGACTCGGGGTTCGTCACCCCCGGCTGAGCCCGGTCGCCGGGCCCGTCGGGCACGCCGTCGACCAGGTCGGCCACCGAGTCCACGATCCGCGAGGGCAGGAACGGGAACCGCTGGGCCTCGTCGCGGCTGGTGATGCCGGACAGGACCAGGATGGTCTGGAGGCCGGCCTCGATCCCGGCCACGATGTCGGTGTCCATGCGGTCGCCGATCATCACCGTCGACTCCGAGTGGGCGTCGATGGCCCGCAGGGCCTCGCGCATCATCAGCGGGTTGGGCTTGC
>CALGFH010000305.1 GCA_937881255.1 uncultured Actinomycetes bacterium | reverse complement strand
GCCGAGCAGCAGCAGCCGTCCGGGCAGCTCGCGCAGGTCCCAGACGGTGTCGTTGGTCAGCGGCTGCGCGGCGGCAAGGCCCGGAACGGGCGGGATAGCGGGGCTGGAGCCGGTGGCGATGAGGGCGCTGCGGTAGGCGACCGTCCGCCCGGCCACCGCCAGCCGTCCCGGGCCGGTGAAGCGTGCCTCGCCCTGGATGACCTCGACGCCGTCGCGGCGCAGGCGCTCGGGCGAGTCGGCCGGGGCGAGCCGGTCGCGGGCGGCGCGCACGTGGGCCATGACCCGGTCCAGGTCGATGCCGGGCTCGACCGGTGCCAGGCCGACCCGGTCGGCGGTGCGCATGCGGTGGGCCAGCGCCGCCGCCGCGAGCAGGCTCTTGCTGGGCACGCAGCCGGTCCACAGGCAGTCGCCGCCGGTGGCGGCCCGCTCGATCAGGCACACCCGGGCGCCGATCCCGGCGGCGATCAGCCCCGCCATCAGGCCGGCGGTGCCGCCGCCCACGACGGCCAAATCGTAGCGCCTCACCGGGGTCTCGCCTCCTCCGGATCGGCGCGCTCCTGCCGCGCTGGCCGTGCCGGGTCCGACTCCGTCCGGGCCGGGGCGGCCCCGGCGGCCGGCGGATCGGGGAAGCGCCACAGATACTCGCGGGGAAGAGCCACGCGAGCGTCGGCACCGACCGGAGGAGCGGTCCCGACCGGCACGTTCGCCTCCAGCTCCAGATCGCCGGCTCGCAGCCGCAGCCGGACGTGGCTGCCGGCGTAGGCGGCCTGCTCGACCCGCAGCCGCAGCGGCCCCGTTTGGTCGAGCACGACCCGTTCGGGCCGGATCGTGAAGATGGCGTCCCCGTCCGGGCCGGGCACGCCGATCCATGCATGACCGAGCCGCAGCCGGCCGGCGGCCACCCTGCCGGCCAGCAGGTTCGGGCTGCCGAAGAAGCGGGCGACCAGTGCGGTGCTGGGCCGCTCGAACAGCGCCGCGGGCCGGTCGTGCTGGACGATGAGCCCGTCCAGCATCAGCGCCACCCGGTCGCCGAGCTCGGCCGCCTCGGCCCGGTCGTGGGTCACGTACACGGTGGTGATCGAGCGCTCGCGTTGCACGCGGCGGACCAGGCGACGCAGCTCGTCGCGCCGCTCGGGGTCGACCGCGGCCAGCGGCTCGTCGAGCAGCAGCAGCTCGGGCTGCATCGCTAGGGCGCGGGCCAGCGCCACCCGCTGCCGTTCGCCGCCTGACAGCCCGGCGGTGAGGCGGCCCGCGAAGCCGGCCAGGCCGATCTCGTCGAGGAGGGCGGCGGCGCGTGCGCGCCGCCGCTGGCGGCCGCCGCCGGCGACTCGCAATGGGAAGGCCACGTTGTCGGCCACGTCGAGGTTGGGGAACAGCCGTGGCTCCTGGAACACCAGGCCGACGCGGCGGCGGTGTGGGGGTACGCCCGCCAAGTCGCGCCCGTCCAGTTCGATGGCGCCGCCGTCGAGCGCGGTCAGGCCGGCGACCACCCGCAGCAGGGTGGTCTTGCCGGCGCCGGAGGGGCCGACCAGCACGGTGAGTGTCCCGGCCGGGACCTCAAGGGTCGCGCCCCGGAGCACGACCGTGCCGCCCGGGGCGGCCAGCAGCCCGAGGCAGCGCAGGCCCGCCCCGCCGGTCACCGGCGCAGCACCTCCCGCCGCCAGCGCGACTCGATCGCCGTCACCCGCTCGGGCGGCAGCTCGGCCAGCCGCCCGACCGTACCTGCCAGCACGTAGGGGCTGGCACCGCCGCGGAAGCGGGCGGCGTCGGCCGGTGTCAGCCGCGACAGGTCAAGGACGGTTGGGATGCCGAGCCGCTCGGGGTCGGCCTTGGCAGCCTGCAGGCGGGGCTCGAGCAGCAGGTTGGCGACCACCAGGGCGCCCGCCCGGTGGGCCGCGTTGGCCGGGATGGTGACGTAGCTGGCGTTCTGCAGCGCGCCGCTTGTCAGTACGAACGGGCGGGCCGACGGCGGGAACCTGCCCTGCCGGACGCCGCCGGCGACGAAGCTGGGGTCATAGCTCATCGCCAAGTCGACCTGCCCGTCGCTGAACAGCCGGTCCAGCTCCGCCTGCGAGCCAGGGAACGCCGCCCCACCGCGCCACTGCAGCGGCTTCAGCGCACCAAGCAGGGCGAAGGCCTGCTCCTCACCGAGCGCCTGGACCGCCTGACGGACGAACGCCGAGCCGGTGAAGTCCGGCGGCGCCGGATAGGCCACCCGCCCGGGATGGGCGCGTGCGTAGGCCAGCAGCTCCTGGAACGAGCGCGGCGGTGTCGGCGTGCGGCGCCGGTCGTGCGCGAACACGAACGTCGCCCGGTTCCACGGTGATTCCTGCCCGTCGACCGGGACGCCGAAGTCGCGGGCGATCGTCGGGTCGTCCCAGTCGACGTAGCGGGCGTTCGGCAAGGTCTCGGCCCAGGCGGGCAGCCACAGGCCGGCCTGCTTGCCCAGGGCGAAGTTCTCCCCGTTGATCCAGAGGAGGTCGACGCCGCCGCCGGAGGCCCGGCCGGCCCGTCGCTCGGCCAGCACCCGCTGCACCGCGTCGGCGGTGTCGGCGACCGGCACCCGCTCCAGGGTCACGCCCGCGGCCGCCGCGGCCGGTGTCACCAGCTCGTCGACATAGCGGTTCATCCGCTCGTCGCCGCCGTACATCCACCAGCGTACCGTCTGCCCCCGGGCCTCCCGGGCGGTCGCCGGCCAGTCGGCCAGCCGCCCGGCGGGCGGGGTCCGGTCGGGATCGGGGGCCGCGCAGGCGCCCAAGGCCAGCGTGATGATCAGCAGCGTCGCGGCCGCCGCGCCCAGCGGCCGTCGCCGCTGGCGGACCGGACGAGTCGGGAGCCGCGGTGCCGTCATCGGGATGCCGGAGGCCGTGACGCCGCGGCCGGTGGTCCGTCCGGCGCGCGGCCCGCCGTCGGGATGAGCGGCAGCAGCCGGCGCAGGGCCGCGTTCTCCTGCGGGTCCAGGACGGCGTGCTGCACGCACGCGGGCACCAGCGCGCCGGTCTCCGGGTGCGCCATGGTGTAGGCGCAGGCCGCCAGGCGCTCCTGGGTCGCCCGGACGCGCGGATCGTCGCTGGTCTCACCCCGGCGTGTCAGCTCCCAGGCCGGCCCGACGTCGGCGGCGTCCATGAAGCTGTGCATGACGAAGGTCAGCGGGCGGGCGCCGTGGCGGGCCAGCGCGACCACGCCCGCCCGCCGCACCAGCCGGCCCGCCCAGCGCAGCCCCAGTGGCACGACCCGCGGGTGGCGGGCGGTCACCCGCAGCAGCCGCACCGCCAGCAGCGGCCGGGGAGCGCCGAAGTCCACCCCGGCGAACCAGGCCAGGAAGGCGTCCCGGGCCCGCAGGTCGGCCGGGTCGTGGTCGTCCAGCACCGGCACCCAGCGGTCGCCCACCTGCAGGCCCCAGGCGACGCGGTTGCAGCGGGCGTCGCCCATCTGCAGCGCCCGCCACGGCAGCCGGGCGCCGGCCCCGCGCTCGACCTCGGCCCAGACCGCCTCGGCGGTCAGCTCCCGGTAGTCGGACTTCCAGCGGCGCTCGTCGCCGACGAACGCCGCCGGCTGGAACGAGAACATCCGGAACCCCATCTGCCGGCAGGCCCGGACCACCTCGGCGAGCTGCCCGACGTTGCCGGGGGTCACGGTCATGTTGTGCGCCAGGTAGTGCCCGACGCCGTGCTCACGCTCCAGCCGCTGGAACAGCTGGCAGAACCGCCGCCGGAACCGGTGGAGGTCGCGCTCGTGCTCGACCCGCTCGGCGCCTCGGCGGCCGAACATCGTCGTGTCGAAATGCCCGGCGAACGACAGGTGGGCGAAGCGTCGCCGCCCGTCCGGCCCGACCGCCAGCCGCTCCAGGTAGCCGTAGTCGAAGTCACCGTGCGACATGCTCATCGGCTCCCGCCCGTGCCGGCGCATCGCCTGGAGGGCGGCGGCGTGGTCGTCGGGGTCCAACAGGGTCACCTCGCCGCCGATGAGCTGCGCGAAGGCCCGCGGCCCGCGGCGGGCGCGCAGGTAGGCCATCTGGCGGTCGACCTCGGCCACGGTGTGGCGGCCGTCGATGCGGACCCGGTTGGTGTCACGCGAGTGGTAGCAGGGCGCGCAGGCCAGGTTGCAGCGGGGGAAGACCCCGTGGGTGCCCTCGCAGCCGACGCTGCGGCGGCCCAGCATCTGGGCGTCGTTCCGGGCGTGTTGGGGCAGCTCCTGCCAGCGATGGCGAAGCGCATCGAGGACCTCGGGGTCGGCCGGTTCGGTGGCGCTGGCCAACCGCCGCAGGGCCGTGCGCACGGTTGTCATGATCTCTCCCGCCCTCCCGACGCGTCGTGGGCGCCCACGCTGGCCGCGGCCGAACCCGCCAATTCCTCCGAACCGAGATCGAACACGCCGTGGTGGGCTGGGCACGGCAAGACTGTCATTCGCACGACACTATCGGGCGTCTACCGACGGGCCAACAGCGGCCTGGTCACGGGTGCGAGCGAGAGGATTCCCGGAACGCGGCGGCTATCTGCACCTCGTGACCATCGGTCAGGCGACTTGGACGTGGTCGGTGAGCCAGCGGTGCAGCGGCGCCATGGCCTGCCAGTGCCGGGCGCAGGTGGCCAGGATCGCGGTGGTATGGACGCGGTCGTCGACCGGTTCGTCGTGGTGGACGAACAGGGCCTTGTGGAGCAGGAACCGCCCGGCCGGGCCGTCGGCGGGGAGGCCGGCCGGCGGCCGCCGCAGCGCCGCTCCGCCCAGCTCGTAGCCGCCACCCTCCACCAGCTTGGCGATGCGGGCCAGCTCCTCGCCGCTGGCCGGGTGGACCACCGCCCGACGGAACCGCGTCAGCCGCTCCGGGTCGAGGCTGTGGCAGCCGGCCCCCACGCCCAGAAACTCCGGCGACAGACGGGCGAAGAACCCAGAAACGGCGTCGCGCCGCACGCCCTCCCAGAACCAGAAGTCGAGGTGGTCCTTGTAGGGTCGTTGGTCGCGGCTGAAGCGGATGTCGCGGTTGATGCGGAAGATCGAGCCCAGCACCCGGGGCTCGGCCCGGATCCCGGGGGCGAGCTCGGCCAGCCGCTCGCCGGCGGCGATCACGAACGCCTTGGCCGGCGCGACCCAGTACCCCTCGTAGTCGGCCCGGTGGGCGTCGAGCCAGTCCTTGGTGTTGTTGGCCCGCAGCTCGCGCAGGAATCGGATGGTCTCGGGCGGGAACCCGCCAAAGGTGGCCATTCCGGTGCCCCCTCCTGGTGCGACGATGTGGCCACGGCTATCTTCCCGCACCCGGAGGAGGTCGGGCTCAGGCGGGATGGCGCCGAGCTGCTGCAGGATGCCGAGCAGGTCGAACACCCCCCAGTGCTCGGCGATGCGGCCGCCGGCGCAGCGGAAGACGTGGACTTCCTTCCAGGTGACGGACCTGCCGGTGGCGGGGATGGCGGGTGGGAACGGGGCGCCGGTGTGGCTGCCGTGGGCCTCGACCCGGACCGCGACCAGCTCGCCCTCGGCCAGGACCGGCCCCAGGGTCGGGGCGATGTCCGGGAAGGCGGCCCGCACGCCCAGCACGGCCGCGATCAGCTCCTGCCTGCCGCCTTCGCCGACCCCGGGGATGTCGTGGTCGAGGTAGTCCTCGGCCAGCACCTCCTCGGCGACGGCGGAATCGCCCTTGGCCATCAGCCCGCCGTACAGCCGCCGGACCAGCTCTTTGCTGCCCTCTGGTGTCGCCATGGCGCCTCCTCGTGCCTGGGGCCTAGCCCGTCTCAGTCGGCGTGGCCGCCGCGAGGACCTGCTCGCGGGTCAGGTCCATGCCGTGGGCCTCGCGGGCGTGTTGCCTGGTCGCCTCGACCAGCGCATCCTCGGGACCTTGCAGTGACCAGCCGCACTCGCATTCGAGGACCATCTGCATGAGGACCTCCCGGTCGGAGCCTGCTCGGGCAGGGTTGGGACGATATTGGGACCAGGTTGGTGAGGGTGCGCGTCTATCTGATCGGCATGGTCTGCGTCCAGCACGGCGGCGCGGTCGTTCCCCAGCGGGCGTTCCCTGGCCCCCAAGGCCGGGTCGTGTTCGCCATGCTGGCCGCCGAGCACGGCCGGCCGCTGTCGCGTGACCGGCTGGCCGAGGAGCTCTGGAACGGCGAGCCCCCGGCCGGCTGGGAGGTGGCCGTGCGGGCGCTGGTCAGCAAGGTTCGCGGCCTGCTCGAGCCGGTGGCGGGACGCCCTGGCCGGGAGCTGGTCAGCGCCGCGGTCGGCTGCTACCAGCTCAACCTCCCCGGGGGCGCCTGGGTCGACCTGGACGCGGCCGGGGCGGCGGTCCACCGCGCCGAGGCGGCCCTGGCCGCGGGTCGGTTGGAGGTGGCCGGGAGCGAGGCGCTGGTGGCGAGCATGATCAGCCGCCGCCCCTTCCTGGCCGGCTGCGACGGTCCCTGGGTCGGCGGCCGGCGCCAGTGGCTCCAGGAGGTCAGGGTGCGGGCGCTGGAGTGTCTGAGCGAGGTCTGGCGGCGCACCGGCGACCACGGCCAGGCCGCCCGCGACGCCGAGACGGTGCTGGAGCTGGACCCCTACCGCGAGAGCGCCTACCGGCAGCTGATGCTGGCGCACGCCGCGGCCGGGAACCGGGCCAGGGCCCTGCTGGCCTACGAGCGCTGCCGCAGCCGGCTGGCCGCCGACCTGGGCATCGCCCCGGGATCGGCCCTGCAGGCGCTACACCTGGACCTGCTCCGGACACCCTGACCCGTGCCCCGGTCGGCCGAGCCGCTGATCGGAACGGCTATCGCTTGGCTGGTGCATGGTTGCGATCCTGGTTGGGCCGCTCAGCGGCGATGCGCTGGCCCAGGACGTGGAGGTGACCCATCAACTCGGCCAGGGCGCGGGCGGCACGCACGGCCGACTGCTCGGTGGTGGCCGCCTCCAGCAAGGCGAGAATCTCAAGCTGCTCGAAGTCGCTCAGTCGCTGGGATTCGCCTGTCA
>CALGFH010000304.1 GCA_937881255.1 uncultured Actinomycetes bacterium | reverse complement strand
TTAGGGGGCCGGGCGGACGGCGCCGGCGTAGCTGGAGCGCCAGATCGAGGAGGTGCGGACGACGGCGCCGGTGTGGGGGGCCTCGACCATCAGGCCGCGGCCGATGTACATGCCGACATGGTGGATGGTGCCGGGGTCGCTGGGATTGTCGGCGAAGAAGACCAGGTCGCCGGCGACCAGGTGGAGGGGGTCGACCGGGCGCATGGCGGCGTAGGCGGCGAACTGGGCCCGTGAGACCCGGGGGATGGTGACGCCGGCGGCGGCGTAGGCGAAGCTGGTCAGGCCCGAGCAGTCGAAGGTGGACGGGCCCTCGGCGCCCCACACGTAGGGGGAGCCGAGCTGGGCCAGGGCGACCTCGACCGCCTTGCGGGCCGCCGGGGAGGCGCGGCCGTCCCGCGCCGGGGCGGTGCCGGCGGCCCGGGCCGCGGCCAGGTGGTCGGCGAAGGCGGCCCGCTGGCTGGCCTCCTCGCGGCGCCGCTCCTGCTCGATCAGGGCGGCCACGCGGCGGTCCATGGTGCGCAGCTCGCGCTCGATCTCGGCGGCCAGACGCTCGGCCTGGGCCCGCTTGACGTCGAGCTGCTCGGCCCCGCGGGCCTGGTCGACCAGGCGCTCGGAGAGGCGGGAGCGGGTGCGGTCGAGCCGTTCCTTGGCCCGCGAGACCCGGTCGACCAGGGCCAGGTCGGCCTCGAGCACGGCCCGCTGCAGCGGCAGCCTGGCCAGGGCGTCGGCCGGGTCGTCGGCGCCGACCAGGTTGGCCACGAACCAGCCGGGGCCGGCCATGTAGCTGCTGCGGGCCCGCTCGTCCAGCTCGGCCTGGGCGACCGCGACCTCGCGCTCGGCCGCCTGGCGCCGGCGGTCCAGCTCGGAGGCGTCGGCCAGCAGGCCGACCCCGCGGGCGTAAGCCTCCTCCAGGTCCTCGGCCAGCACCTCCAGCCGCCGGTGCTGGTCGTCGAGCTTGGCCCGCAGCCGGGTCGCCCGGGCCCGCAGCGAGCCCAGGTCGCCGGCCGGGACGGCCCGCGAGGCGGCCGGGGCCACGGCGGACCGGGCGGACGGGCCTGGGACGGGGACGGCCGGGCCGGGCTCGAGCGGGCGGGCCAGGGCGGCCGGGGCGGTGAGGGTCGCCCCGGCGAGCACGGCGGCCGCGAAGACGGCGGCGGTCAGCGCCCCGACGGACGGACGGCTCCGGGTCGGGGCCGGGCTGGTGACGGGTGGCGGCATGGGACCTCCGGGCTCGCCGACGTGCTGCTCGCTCGACTCCGGTTCGGTCCCGGGACCGGGACGGATCGGAGCGTAGGGAAGAACCCAACCATTTGCCGTAGCGGAACTACGACGTCGTCGGCCGACCGGGCGGGCGGCCCGGCCGAACGTGGGGCGAGAGAGACAACCTGGCACGTTGGGAGGAGCGCTCGTGCGACGTCCCCGGATCGCCGTCCTGGCCGCCGCCGTGGTGGCCGCCGCCGTGCTGGCCGTGCCCGCCGTTCCGGCCGTTGCCGGGGCCCAGGCCGGGCCGGGGCGGGCGATGGTCCGGGTGGCCCACTTCTCACCGGACGCGTCGTACGTCGACGTGTACATGGTGAGCCTCAACCGCCGGCAGCTGTTCCCCAATGTGTTCTACAAGTCCGTCTCCGCCTACTGGGCGGTGGCCGCGGGGCCGTTCACCTACGAGGTGCGGGCGGCCGGGGCGGCGCCCGAGTCGGAGCCGGTGATCCAGGTCAAGGGCAACCTGGCCGCCGGCCGGAGCTACACGGTGGCCGCGGTCGGGCGCCGGGACCAGCTCCAGGGGCTGCTGCTGCGCGACGACCTGGCGCCGACGGCGCCGGGCAAGGCCAAGGTCCGGTTCCTGGACGCGGCCCTCGACCTGCCGGCGGTCGACATCGCGGTGGCCGGCGGGCCGGTGCTGGAGTCCCGGCTCGCCTACCCCGAGCCGACCGGGTACCGGCAGCTCGACTCGGGCCGCTACCGGGTCGAGGTGCGCCGCGCCGGCGCCGGCGCCGTGCTGGTCAAGGGCACGGTCGCCGTCAGGCCGGGCACGGTCACCTCGGTCGCGCTGCTCGGCGGGGCCGGGGAGCCCCGCGAGCTCTACGCCTTCAGTGATGCCGCCGGGTCCCGGGCGGCGCCGGCCGGCGGCATCCGCACCGGGGCAGGCGGGACCGCACCCTCCTCCCGCGGCCCGACCGCCCCGGTGCTTCCGGTGCTCCTCTCCCCCATCCTCGTGGTCGCGGCCGGGGTCGCGGTCGGGGCCGCCCGACGGCGCGTCCGGGCCTGAGCGATGCCGGGCGAGAACCGAACCCGGCGGCCCGCCCTCGCCCTCCTGGCTGCCGGGCTGGTGCTGGTGCTCGGGAGCTGTGCCGGGCAGGGCGGGCAGTCAGTGAGCAGGCCGCAACAACCACCCTCCACTCCCGCCGCCGCCGGGAGCTTCGACGCTCCCGCGACCCCGCCCACGCCCCCCGGGTTCGAGGTGGGCGGCCTGCCCGGGCGGGTCGCGCCGCCGGGGGCGGGGTCGCCGCCGGTGCGGCTGGTGATCCCGGCCATCGGGGTGGCGACCCGGCTGGTCCGGCTGGGGCTGGAGGCGGACGGGGCCATGGCCGTGCCGGCGGACTACGGGCGGGCCGGCTGGTTCGCCGAGGGGCCGGCCCCGGGGCAGGTGGGCCCGGCGGTGATCGCCGGGCACGTCGACTCCCGGACCGGGCCGGCGGTGTTCTACCGGCTGCGGGAGCTGCGGCCCGGGCAGGCGGTCCTGGTCGAGCGGGCCGACGGGACCCGGCTGCGGTTCGTGGTCGAGCAGGCCCGCAGCTACCCCAAGGCGAGCTTCCCGACCGCGGACGTGTTCGGCCCGGTCCCCTCGGCCGCCCTGCGCCTGATCACCTGCGGCGGCGACTTCGACCGGGCCAGGGGCAGCTACCGCGACAACCTGGTGGTGTTCGCCGGCCTGGCCGCGAGCGCCGGCGCCGGGAACCGTGGATGATGACCCGGTGGGAACCGGGACCGGCCGTCGGAGGCCATGGCGGCGGCTGCGCGGCGCCGTGGTCGTCGTGCTCGTGCTGGCCCTGCTCGTCTTCGCCGGTGGCAGCTGGTTCTACAGCGGTGAGATCCGGGCCGGGGCCCTGGCCTCCGAGCCACCGACCCCCCTGGCCCTCCAGACCGAGGTCCTGGCCGTCGGCGACCGCTCGATCACCCTGGCCCGCGACCCGGCCTCGCCCCGCGAGCTGACCACCCCCGGCACCTTCGGGCTGCGCTGGGAGGCCGGCTACGGGCGGCTCGGGGCCATCCTGGCCACGGCCCCCGACCGGGTCGAGCGGGCCTTCACCCGGGTGGAGGGGACCGCGCCCCGGTCCGGGGAGCGGTCGGCGGTCGACGGCTACGCCTGGCCGGCCGACCCCTCGGTGGCCGCCGGCCGGCCGGCCAGGGAGGTCAGCTACCCCTCGCCGCTCGGGCCGGCGCCGGCCTGGCAGGTCGACGGCCGCCGCGACACCTGGGTGATCCTGGTCCACGGCTACAACGCCGCCCGCAGCGAGACCCTGCGGGCCCTGGCCACCGTGACCGGCCAGGGCTACCCGGCCCTGGCGGTCAGCTACCGCAACGACCCGGGCGCCCCCAGCACCCCCGACGGCCTGCGCCGCTGGGGGGCGACCGAGTGGCAGGACCTGGAGGCGGCGACCCGCTACGCGCTCGACCGGGGCGCCGGCGGGGTGGTCCTGGCCGGCTTCAGCATGGGCGGCGCGGTGGTGACGAGCTTCCTGCTGGAGTCGCCGCTGGCCGCCCGGGTCCGCGGGGTGGTGCTGGACTCGCCCGCCCTCGACCTGGGCGAGGTGATCGACCACGGGGCCACCGACCGGGAGCTGCCGGTGCTCGGGACCCCGGTGCCGCCGGCCCTGACGGTGGCCGCCAAGGGCATCGCCGGGCTCCGCTACGACCTGGACTGGGGCGAGCTCGACTACGTCGACCGGGCCGGGCGGCTGGCCGCGCCCATGCTGGTCTTCCACCAGACCGGCGACCCGACCGTCCCGGTGGCGATCAGCGAGGCCCTGGCCACGGCCCGCGCCGACCTGGTCACCTTCGAGCGCTTCGCCGGCGACGGCCACGTCCAGTCCTGGAACACCGACCGGGCGCGCTACGAGCGGGCGCTGCGGGCCTTCCTCGACCGGGTCGCCCCCACCTCGGCCGCCTGAGCCAGGACCTGGGCGGCGGCCGGCCCGGCGGCGGCGGCCAGGCTGAGGCGGGCGGTCAGGTCGTCGGGGGGCAGCGGCCGGCCGAAGTGGAAGCCCTGGCCGAAGTCGCAGCCCAGCTCGCGCAGCCGCTGCACCTGCTCGGCGCTCTCGACCCCCTCGGCGACCGCCACCACCCCAAGGGTGTGGGCCAGGTTGATGATCGCGGTCACGATCGCCTGGTCCTCCTGGTCGCTGAGCAGCCCGGCCACGAAGTCGCGGTCGATCTTGAGCTCGTCCACCGGGAACCGCTTGAGGTAGGCCAGGGACGAGTAGCCGGTGCCGAAGTCGTCGACGGTCAGGCTGACCCCGAGGCTCTTGAGCTCGGTCAGGGCCCCCGAGGTCGACTCGACGTCCTCCATCAGGACGGTCTCGGTGATCTCCAGGTAGACCAGGGCCGGGTCGATGCCGGTCTCGGCCAGGATGTCGGCCACCACCCCGGCCAGGTTGGGGTGGACGAACTGGCGGGCCGACAGGTTGACCTTGATGGCCAGGCGCCGGTTCTCGGCCTGCCAGGCCCGGGCCTGGCGGCAGGCCTCGCGGAGCACGTGGGTGCCGATGGACATGATCAGGCCGGTCTCCTCGGCCAGGGCGATGAACTCCCCCGGCCCGATCAGGCCCCGGTCGGGATGCTCCCAGCGGACCAGGGCCTCGGCCCCGACCGCGCGGCCGCTCCCCAGGCAGTGGATCGGCTGGTACAGGACCCGGAACTCGTTGCGCTCGA
Source organism: uncultured Actinomycetes bacterium (assembly GCA_937881255.1). Classification (GTDB taxonomy): domain Bacteria; phylum Actinomycetota; class CALGFH01; order CALGFH01; family CALGFH01; genus CALGFH01. The sequence goes on along the minus strand of CALGFH010000304.1, from coordinate 2,005 downwards.
CCGCCCGGTGCAGCGAGGAGTGCATGGCCAGGCGGCGTTTGGCCCGGGCCCGCATCGCCTGGTCGAACACCTCACGCCGGTTGCCGCCCCGGGCCTTGGCCCGGTACATGGCGGCATCCGCGTTCTCGACCAGCGACTCGGGCCGGCTGCGGCTGCCCGAGGCCAGGGCGATGCCGATGCTCATGGTGACGAACACCTCGGCGTCGCCGAGCGGGAACGGGGCCGTGGCCACCTGGGCGACCCGCTCGGCGATGGCCAGGGCGTGGGCCTCGTCGGCGATGCCCTCGCAGAGGATGGTGAACTCGTCGCCGCCGAAGCGGGCCACGGTGTCGCCGGGGCGGATGACGTCCTGGAGGCGCTTGCCCAGGGCGACCAGCAGCCGGTCGCCGGCGTCGTGGCCGAGCGAGTCGTTGATGAACTTGAACCGGTCCAGGTCCAGGAACAGCACGGCCACCGCGGAGCGGCTGCGCTGGGTCCGGGCCAGGGCGTTGGTGATCCTGTCCAGGAAGAACACCCGGTTGGGCAGGCCGGTGAGGGCGTCGTGGGCGGCCTGGTGGGCCAGCTTGGCCTGGGCGTGGCTGCGCTCGATGGCGATGTCGGCCAGGTGGGCGGCCAGCTCGAGCAGACCGTCCTCGCCCGGGCCGGGGCGGCGGGGCTCGTCGAAGTAGACGGTGAGGACGCCAAGCACCCGGTCCAGGTCGGCGGCGATGATCGGGGTCGACCAGGCGGCCCGGATGCCCCTGGCCAGGGCGACCTGGCGCGACTCGTGCCACAGCGGGTCGCGGGCGATGTCGGCCGAGATCACCGGCTCGCGCCGGAAGGCGGCGGTGCCGCTGGCCCCGGCCTCGGGCCCGACGACCAGGCCGTCGGCCTCGTGCAGGCCGACGTCGATGAGCGAAGGCGCGGCGGCCACCGTCAAGGTCTCCGCGCCTTCGTCCAGCAGCAGGATGGCGCAGCGGGCGCCGGCGGCCTCGGCCTCGATCACCTTGGCCAGGGCGTCCAGGGTCTCCATCAGGGGGGCGTCGCGGGCGATCAGGTCCAGCACCTGGGCCTGGCCGGCCAGCTGGCCCTCGGCCCGCTTGCGCTCGGTGACGTCGCGGCAGTTGAACACCACCCCGCCGACGGCCGGGTCGTCGAGCAGGTTGTTGGCCAGGGCCTCGATGTTGCGCCAGGACCCGTCGGCGGCCAGGAAGCGGAAGCCGAACCCGGCACTCTGGGCCAGGCCGGCCAGGTGCTCGCCGAAGCGGGACCGGACGTCGCCGACGTCGTCGGGGTGGATCAGCTCGAACACGTTCTGGCCGACCCGGGCGTCCTCGCGGTAGCCGAGCATGCGCCGGAAGGCCGGGCTGGCGTAGGTGATGCCGCCGCCGGCGTCGAGCACGATCACCATGTGGGAGGAGTTCTGGACCAGCGCCCGGAAGCGGGCCGCCGAGTCCCGCAGGGCCTTCTCGGCCCGCTTCAGCTCCAGCTCCTTGGTGATGTCGCGGGAGGTCAGGATCAGCCGGCGGGGCCGGCCGTCGACCGCCGGGACCCGGGTCCAGGAGCAGTTCAGCCAGCAGGCCTCGCCGTTGGGCCGCAGCACCTCGACCACGTTCGGCAGCGGGCCGTCGTCGTCGGCCCAGCGGTCCAGCTGGACCTCGCGCCCGGCCACGTCCCGGGGCCGCAGCCGGGCCAGGCCGCGGGAGCCGACCATGTCCGCCGACCGGTAGCCGGTGATCTCCTCGAACCCCGGGTTCCAGCTGGACACGGTGCCGTCCGGGTCGAGGGCGGCGATCCCGTCCGAGGTGTGCTCGACGATCTCCGACAGCTTGGTCCGCTCCTCCAGGATCGCCTCCAGCAGCTCGCCCTTCTCGATGGCCGTGCCCACCTCGGCGGCCAGGGCGTCGAGCACGGCCAGCTCGCCCTCCTCGAAGCCCTCGAAGCCGGTGCGGTTGTAGGTGCACAGCACCCCGATGACCTTGCCCTCGACCCGCACCGGGGCGGCCAGGCAGTCCCGCCAGCCCTC
>CALGFH010000303.1 GCA_937881255.1 uncultured Actinomycetes bacterium | reverse complement strand
CGGGTTGGTGTGGTCGCGCCCGTACGGCACCAGCTGGAGCAGCACGGCCACCGCGAACAGCCCGAGCCCGGCTCGGAGCAGCAGCGTTCGCCTTCGTGTCGCCATGTCACTCCCCTGATCGCCGCCAGGGCCCGTTCGTTACGGTCGGCACCGTCAGCGGGTAGGCTGAGGGCCACCTCGGGAGGTCTTGCGATGGGTGACGGCGACCAGCGGCACACCGAATCGGGCATCCCCATCCAGGTCGTCTACGGCCCCGCCGACCTCGACGGCTTCGACCCCGGGGCGGCCCTCGGCGAGCCGGGCCACGACCCCTTCACCCGCGGAATCTACCCGACCATGTACCGGGGCCGGGCCTGGACGATGCGCCAGTACGCCGGCTTCGGGTCGGCCGCCGAGACCAACGCCCGCTTCCGCTACCTGCTCGACCACGGCCAGACCGGCCTCAGCGTGGCCTTCGACCTGCCGACCCAGATGGGCTACGACTCCGACCACCCGATGGCCGCCGGCGAGGTCGGCAAGGTCGGGGTGGCCATCGACTCCCTGGCCGACATGCGCCGGCTGTTCGAGGGCATCCCGCTGGACCAGGTCTCGACCTCGATGACCATCAACGCCCCGGCGGCCGTGCTCCTGCTGCTCTACCAGCTGGTCGGGGAGGAGCAGGGGGTCGACCCGGCCGCCCTCACCGGCACCGTCCAGAACGACGTGCTCAAGGAGTACATCGCCCGCGGCACCTACATCTACCCGCCGGTGCCGTCGCTGCGGATCACGACCGACCTGTTCGCCTACTGCGCCGAGCGGCTGCCCCGCTTCAACACCATCTCCATCTCCGGCTACCATATGGCCGAGGCGGGGGCGACCGCCGTCCAGGAGATCGCCTTCACCCTGTCCAACGCCATCGCCTATGTGCAGGCGGCCGTCGACGCCGGGCTGGCCGTCGACGCCTTCGCGCCCCGGCTGGCCTTCTTCTTCGTGGCCCGCACGACCCTGTTCGAGGAGGCGGCCAAGTTCCGGGCGGCCCGCCGCATCTGGGCCGACACCATGGCCACCCGCTTCGGGGCCACCCAGCCGCGCTCGCGCATGCTGCGCTTCCACACCCAGACGGCCGGGGTCCAGCTCACCGCCCAGCAGCCGCTCAACAACGTCGTCCGGGTGGCCGTGCAGGGCCTGGCGGCCGTGCTCGGCGGCACCCAGTCGCTCCACACCAACGCCTACGACGAGGCCCTGGCCCTGCCCAGCGAGGCCGCGGCCCGCCTGGCCCTGCGGACCCAGCAGGTCCTGGCCAACGAGACCGGGGTCACCGACACGGTCGACCCGCTGGCCGGGTCGTACTTCGTGGAGCGCCTGACCGACGAGGTCGAGGCCGCGGCCCGGCGGCTGATGGCCAGGGTCGAGGAGCTGGGCGGCGCCGTGGCGGCGATCGAGCGCGGCTTCCAGAAGGAGGAGATCGAGCGCTCGGCCTACGACCAGCTCCGCTCGGTCGAGCAGGGCGACCGGGTGGTGGTGGGCGTCAACCGCTACGCCGGGGGCGAGGAGGAGCCGGTCACGATCATGCAGCTCGACCCGGCCATCGCCGACGCCCAGGCCAAGTCGCTGGTCGACATCCGCGCCACCCGGGACGCCGAGGCCGTCCAGTCCGCCCTCGCGGACCTCCGCGACGCCGCCCGCACCGGCGACAACCTCCTCCCCCCGATGCGCGAGGCCCTCCGCCACCTCGCCACCGTCGGCGAGGTCTGCGACACCCTCAGGGCCGAGTTCGGCACCTACCGCCCCCCGGGCACCTTCTAGGTCCCGGACGCGCCGCGCGATCGGGCCGCCCTGCCCCGTGGGCCGCTCGACCCGGCCCAAGCTCAGTCGTTTTGCGGAGGTTGATCCCCATTCAGCCTGGGTCTACCGAGCTTGTTCTGTTCCCGCACCCCGGAGGAGCCGCGCCATGCCCGACGCGCTCGAGTTCATCCTGTACCTGGCCGCCTTCGTCTGCTTCCTGCTGGCGGCGTTCAGCGTCCGCGCCCCCTGGGCCGGCCGCATCAACCTGATCGGCCTCGGCCTGGCCTGCTGGGTCTTCATCCCCCTGGTGGCCGCCCTCAGACGGGTCAGCTGACCGCAGCGCCCGCTGACGCCTGGAAGAAAAGGAGGGAACCTACGGCCCCCCTCACGGGTGCACTCTGTGAGAGCAGATTGCGGGAGACGAGGGGAATCCGTGGCGGGAGGCGACTTCGAGGCGTTCTACCGCGCCAACTACGCCCGGCTCGTCGGCCAGATGGTGCCGGTGGTCGGCGACGTCCACGAGGCCGAGGACGTCGTCCAGGAGGCCTTTGCCCGGGCGTCGTTGCACTGGTCGCGGGTGCGCGGGTACCACGCCCCCGAGGCGTGGGTGCGCCGGGTGGCGCTCAACTACGCGCTCAGCGGGCTGCGGCGGGCGCGCTCCCGGCGGCGGGTCGTGGAGCGGCTGGCCCAGTCGTCCCAAGCGGTCCCCGCGGCCAGCGCCGAGGTCGTCGACATGGTGGCGGCCCTGCGCCGGCTGCCCCTGCGCCAGCGGGAGGTCCTGGTCCTGTACTACGTGGTCGAGCTGCCGGTGGAAGAGATCGGGCGCCAGCTGCGGCTCCCGGTCGGCACGGTGAAGAGCCGGCTGGCCCGGGGCCGCACCGCCCTGGCGCGGCTGCTCGGCGCCGACGGCAGCCGAGAGGAGGCCTCGCATGCGTGACGAGGAGCTCCGGCGCCGGATCGGGGCGGTGGCCGAGCACGGCGAGCAGGCCGTCAGCCCGCCCGACCCGGCCCTGCTGTACCGGCGGGCCCGGCGCCGGCTGGTCAGGCTGACCACGCTGAGCGTGCTGCTGGCCTGCGCCCTGCTGGCCGGCGGCCTGGCCGTCCGGACCAGCCTGGCCGGCGGCGACCGGTTCCCGGCGGTCACCGTCCCGCCCGCGCCGCAGACCACCGTCGTCCCGTCGCCCACCACCCAGCCCCCGGGGACCACCGCCCCCCCGACGACCAAGGCGGAGACCGCGCCCGGCCGGTTCCCGGCCGCGCCGCCGATGGTCGGCGACGCCGAGGGCACCGTGCTGGCCGCCCAGCTGGTCACCCCGGCCAGCGGCTGGGCGCTGACCACGAGCCGCCTCGCCTGGACCGGGGACGGCGCCCGCAGCTGGCGGACGATCACCCCGCCCCCGGTGCCGGCCGGCCGGCTCCGGGGGGCCTACTTCCTGGACCCGCGGACCGGCTGGGCGGTGGCCAGCGCCAAGGTCCGGGAGACCGGGTCGCGGGTCCAGCTGGCCGTCTACCGGACCGGCGACGCCGGCGCGAACTGGCATTGGTCGTCCCTGGGCGAGCTCGACCTGGGCGGCGACAACGCCGCCGGCGGCTACGAGGGCGGCTTCGGGGTGCTGGCCCTGCCGAGCTTCGCCGACCGCCGCCACGGCTGGGTCGCCGTCCAGACCTCCTCGGACACCTACCAGCCCCACAGCTTCCTGTTCCGCACCACCGACGGCGGCGCCACCTGGGACCGGCTCCCGCCGCCGCCCGGGGCCCCGCGGCTCGCGTTCTCCAGCCGGACCACCGGCTGGTCGGTCGTCCAGGGCGGCGCCGGCGGCCTGTACCGGACAACCGACGCCGGCCGCAGCTGGCAAGGGGTCGCGCTCGCCCCGCCGGCGGCGCTGCGCGGGACCAGCGTGGCGCTGCGCGAGCCCCCGACCTTCAAGAGCCAGCGCGACGGGTTCCTGCCGGTCGAGTTCGTCAGGCAGGAGGGTGGCCGGCCCCGGATCCTGGCCGCCGGCTTCTTCGTCACCGCCGACGGCGGCGCCACCTGGACGCCCCGGTACGTGCCTCTGGCCGAGGAGGACGAGGAGCACGGGCTGCTCCCGCAGGCGGCGGCCGACCGGCGCACCCTGCTGGCCCTGGTCGGGAACGGGGCCAGGAAGGTCCTGACCAGCCGGGACGGCGGCGGCCGGTGGTCGGTGGCCACCAGCGGGCTGGAGGGCCGCTACCCGGCCGTGCGGGGCCTGGCCTTCGCCGACCCGGGCACCGGCTGGGCGGTCACCGGCCGGAGCGCCGGCAGCCTCGAGAACGGCTGCCAGCCCCCGACACCGCAATGCGACGATCGCGGCGTCCTGCTGCGCACCACCGACGGCGGCACCACCTGGTCGGCGGCCACCCCCGGCGGCTGAGCCCGCGGCTCGCGAACTGGACTACCATCGGCCTCATGCGGGTGGTGATCGTCGGGGGAGGGCCGGGCGGCTACGAGGCCGCCCTGGTCGCGGCCGACCTGGGGGCCGAGGTCACCATCGTCAACGACGAGGGCCTGGGCGGGGCCTGCGTGCTGTGGGACTGCGTGCCGTCCAAGACGCTGCTGACCTCGGCCCAGGCGTTCAACACGCTGGAGACGGCGCCCAGCCTGGGGGTGCACTTCGAGGGGATGGCCGGGCTGGAGGTGCCCCGGTACGAGGTCGACCTGCCCACGATCATGCGCCGGGTGCGCGACCTGGCCCTGGCCCAGTCCGAGGACATCAGCAAGCGGGTCCTGGCCGCCGGCGTGAAGGTGGTGCTGGGTCGGGGGCGGATCGTGGGGCCGCACACCGTCGAGGTCCGGCGGCCGGACGGGAACGGGGGAGCCGGCGAGGAGGTGGTGGAGCGGCTGGAGGGCGACGCCATCCTGGTGGCCACCGGGTCCGACCCGCGGCGGATGGACACCGCGCCCACCGACGGCGAGGTCATCCTGTCCAGCCAGGACGTCTACAAGCTGCGCCAGGTGCCCGAGCACCTGGTGGTGGTGGGGGCCGGGGCGACCGGGGCCGAGTACGCGACCGCGTTCCTGCGCTTCGGCGCCCAGGTGACCTTCGTCTGCAGCCGCGACCGGATCCTCCCGACCCAGGACGAGGACGCCGCCCTGGTCATCGAGGACGTGTTCGAGCGCCGGGGCCTGCGGACGGTGAAGCGGGCCAAGGCGGCCAAGGTCGAGCGGGTCGGCGACCGCGGCGTGGTCCACCTGGACGACGGCCGCACCGTCGAGGGCAGCCACGTGCTGCTCACCATCGGCCAGGTGCCCCAGACCAGCGGCCTCGGCCTGGAGGAGCTGGGCATCCAGACCAACGAGCGCGGGGCCGTGGTCGTCGACGGGGTCAGCCGGACCAGCGTGCCCAGCATCTACGCCGCCGGCGACGTCACCGCCAAGCTGATGCTGGCCTCGGTGGCGGCCATGCAGGGCCGGATCGCCATGTGGCACCTGCTCGGCCAGGCCGTCTCCCCGCTGCGCTGGGACGCGGTGGCGGCCACCATCTTCACCGACCCCCAGATCGCCACCGTCGGGCTGTCGGAGCAGCGGGCGGCCGAGACCGGCATCGAGGTCGAGGTCGACACCCTGCCGCTGGCCGGCAACTCGCGGGCCAAGATGAGCAACCGGCCCGACGGCTTCGTCAAGCTGCTGGCCCGGCCCGGGTCGGGCACGATCGCCGGCGGGGCGGTGGTGGCCAGCTACGCCTCCGACCTGATCGCCCCCATCTCCGAGGCCTGCTTCAACCGGCTCACGGCCAGCCAGCTC
>CALGFH010000302.1 GCA_937881255.1 uncultured Actinomycetes bacterium | reverse complement strand
AGTGGTGGCGGGGGAGGGATTTGAACCCTCGACCTCTGGGTTATGAGCCCAGCGAGCTACCAGACTGCTCCACCCCGCGGTGCGGCCGTGAAGGTAGCACACAGCCAGCAAGGGTCGCAATGGACCCGGCCGTGACCTAGGGGCTGGCGGTCGTGGTGGTGGTGGTGGAGGCGCCGTCGCCCTGGGTGGCGAGGGCTTGGGTGATCAGGCGGCCCATGTTGTCGATGCGGGACTGGTACTCGGCGAGGTCGCCGTCGGCGAGGGCGCGCTGGGCGGCCTTGTATTCCTCGTCGGCCTGGCGGAGGAGGGACTGGACGGAGGCGTCGCCGCCGCCGGGGGTGGGCGGGGGTTGCTCGGTGCCGTCGTCGGGTGGGGGTTCGGCGGTCTGCTGGCCACTGACGACCTCGCGGATGGCGTCGCCGAGGTTGTCGGCGTAGCCGACCCTGTCGTTGTAGAAGACCGCGACCCGCTGCAGGAGCGGGAAGGAGTTGGGCGCCGACCCCTGGACGAAGACGGGTTGCACGTAGAGCAGGGACTCGTCGACGGGGACGACCAGCAGGTTGCTGAGGATCACCCGGGAGCCCTGCTGGTTGAGGACGGTGAGCTCGGCGGAGATCTCCGGGGTGGCCAGGATGCGGGCGTTCACCTGGGTGGGGCCGAGGATGGTGCGGGATCGGTCGAGGCTGTACAGGGTGAGCTGGCCGTACTTGCCCGGGTCGGCCTCGGCGGCAAGGTAGGAGACCATGTTCTCCTTGCCGTTGGGGGTGAACGGCATGACCAGCACGTACTCGGGCTCGGTGCGGTCAGGGAGCTTGGTCAGGAGGTAGTAGGGGCGCGCCTTGACCGAGGTGGCGGCGGCCAGGCCGCCGGTGTCCTCCTGGCGGCGGATCTCGCCGGAGCGGTCGTCGGGCAGGGCCCAGAAGTCCTCCTTGGCGTAGAACTGGTCCGGGTCGCCGATGTGGTAGCTGGCGTAGATCCAGGTCTGGATGGAGAACAGGTCCTCCGGGTAGCGCAGGTGGCTGTTGAGGCCCGGGGAGATCTCGCCCTTGGCCGCGAACAGATCGGGGAACGCCTTGCGCCAGGCGGCGAGGATGGGGTCCTGCTCGTCGAAGGCGTACAGGGTGACCTCGCCGGTGTAGGCGTCGACCACGGCCTTGACCGAGTTGCGGATGTAGTTGCCGATCCCCTCGACCCCGCGGCTGCCCAGCTCGTTGCGGCGGGCGGCGTCGGCCAGGTCGATGCGCTGGGCGTAGGGGTAGTTGCTGGAGGTGGTGTAGCCGTCGCGGACGTACTTGATGCGGCCGTCGACCACCACCGCGTACGGGTCGCCGTCCCACTGGAGGAACGGGGCCGCCCGCTCGACCCGGTCGCGGATGTCGCGGTTGAACATCAGGCGCGACTCGTTCTTGATGTTGCCGGAGATGAGCAGGTTGATGTCGCGGAAGCGGACGGCGAAGGCCAGCCGGCGGCCGACGTCGGAGAGCTGCACGCCCCCGGTGCCGTCGTAGTTGAACAGGTTGGTCTCGTTGGCCCCCTGGGCGTCGTACTCGCCCTGGGCGGTGTTGGCGACCACGAACTCGGGCGAGTTGGGCGGCGGCTCGCCGAAGTAGACGCGCGGCTGGTCGACCTGGATGGCCGGGTCCTGGGGGTCGAACCCGGACACGATGAAGTCGGGCTGGCCACCCTCGGCGGCCCTGTTGACCTGGACCGCGACCATGCCGTAGCCGTGGGTGTAGGCCAGGTGCAGGTTCTGCCAGGTCCGGGCCGACTCGGCCAGGCCGTTGGGGTCGACCTCGCGGACCGAGACCATCACCTGACGGTTGTCCTCGCCGATCTGGTAACGGTCGACGTCGACGTCGGTGAAGTTGTAGTACTGGGCGATGGCCTGGAGGTTGCGGACGCCCGGGCGCAGCACCTCGGGGTCCCACAGGCGGATGTTGTCGAGCGTCGGCCGGTTGGCCTGGAGGGCCGTCGGGGTGAGGTTGTTGGTGGCCGGGAACTCCTTGATCGCCACCCCGCTCAGGTTGAACGCCTTGTTGGTGGCGTCGATGTTCTTCTCGATGTAGGGCCGCTCGCGGGCCAGCTCCTGGGGCTCGACCCGGAACCGCTGGAACACCGCCGGGATGATGCCGCCCATGATCAGCGACACCCCGGCCAGCAGCACGATGCTGATCGTGGGGATGAGCAGCCCGCCCCGCCGCGCCCCCACGAAGAAGGCCGCCCCGCAGATCAGGGCGACCCAGAACAGCACCTCGAGGGCTGGCAGCTGGGCCTTGACGTCGGTGTAGGAGGCGCCGGCGACCACCCCGCGGGGCGAGAACAGCAGCTGGTACTTGTCCAGCCAGTAGCCCCAGGCCTTGAGGGCGACGATCAGGCCGAGGAGCACGCACAGGTGCGACTGGGCCTGGGCGGCGATGCGGTTGGTCTCGGCCTGGGGGCGGATCCCGCCCAGGACGTAGTGGCCGGCCGCGACCAGCAGGGTGGTCAGGACCAGGGTGGTGAACAGCCAGCCGAACACCGCCCGCTGGAACGGCAGCTCGAAGATGTAGAAGCTGACGTCGCGGTTGAACAGGGCGTCGCGCTGGTTGAAGGGGACCCGGTTGCGCCAGAGGAGGAAGGTCTGCCACAGGCCGGACGCCTGCAGGCCGACGACCAGCCCGAGGAAGGCGGCGATGCCGAGGCGCAGCGGCCGCAGGTACGGGGAGAGGACGGCCCGGGCCCGCTCGACCTGGGGCCGGGCGACCACCGAGAGCCCGTAGCGCGGGGCCAGCCGCTCGACCATCCACAGGTTGACCCCGACGATGGCCGCGGTCCCCAGCCCGGCCAGCAGGCCGATGATGGTCTTGGTCCGGAGCATGCCCCAGAACAGGCTCGACTTGTCGATCTCCCGGAACCACAGCAGGTCGGTATAGAAGCGCGACACGCTGCCGACCGCGGCCAGGGCGAGGAACGCCAGCAGCAGGACGGCCAGCGTCCAGCGACGGGGAGGACGGCGGGCTGCGACCACGTGATCGGACCTTTCTACGGGCGCCGCGGGAGGCGCTCCGGTGCCTTCGTTCAGACCCTAGCACGGGTGTTCCGGCTGGGCGGGTTGGCCTGAAGGCGACCCTGCCCGTACCCATCGGCGGGGCTCACGCGCCTGCTACCTGGAGGGCACCACCGGCGACGGCGGTGCCTTGTCCGGCCGGGCCGTTCCGCGGCCGCCGGCCGGCTCCCGGAGCCAACCCCGACCGGTCCCGGGGTTGGCTCCGGGAGGACCGGTCCGTCGCCCGGGTCCGGCCTAGCAGCCGGGCGCGGTCTCGCCGGCCTTGGGGTCGCGCAGGAAGCGCAGGGCGTCGCCGACCTTCGACACCTTGACCAGGCGCAGGCCGTCCGGGACCCGGCCGCGGACCCCGGCGCAGTTCTCGGCCGGGATCAGGAAGGTCGTCACCCCGAGGCGGCGGACCGCGATCAGCTTCTCGCCGACCCCGCCCACGGGCAGGACGCTGCCGTCGAGGGCGATCTCGCCGGTCCCGGCGATCCGGCGGCCGCCGGTGAGGTCCTCACGGGTGAGCTTGTCGATGATCGACAGGGTGAACATCAGCCCGGCCGAGGGCCCGCCGATGTTGTTCTCGGTGTCGATCGTCACCTTGACCGGCAGCTCGGGGAACACGTCCTGGAGCAGGATCCCGACCCGGGGCTGGTCGTCGACCTCCTGCACCTCCACCGACACCGACGCCGTCCGCCCGTCCTTGTCCCGCTTGACCCGGAAGTCGACCTTCTCGCCCGGCTGGTGGCTGGTGATCGCCTTGCGGACGTCATCGGTGCTGTCGACGGCGCGGCCGTCGGCCTCAAGGATCTCGTCGCCGGCCCGGAGCTTGCCGTCGGCCGGGGCGCCCGAGACGACCTGGGTGACCTGGGCCCCGGACGGCTCGATCTTGTAGCCGACCTCGCGCAGGGCGACCACCGTGGCCGTCTCCTTGGACCGGTCCATCAGGGCCGCGTTCTCGGCGTCGACCTCGGTCGAGTCCTGCTCATCGGGGTACAGCTGGGCCCGCGGGACCAGCTCGACGTCGCGGTTGGCCATGTCCAGCAGGGCCTCGTAGAACCGGACGTTGTCGTCGATCCCGACCGAGGTCAGGTAGAGCTTGCCCTCGGAGTCGTACACCCGCAAGCCCTCGACCTTGAGGCGGGCCAGCACGTCCTCCATGGGACCGGGGCTGAGCGCGACCACGGGCAGCCGGTAGAAGTTGAGGGCGAAGACCAAGCCGATCAGCGCCAGCACGCCGGCGGCGGCGATCACGCGCTGCCGCACTGGCGCCTCCGGGAGTCGATGGTCACGCCCTCGATTGTCGCACCGCTACATCGGGCTGGTGGGGCGGCGGCCCGGGGCCGGACGCCGGGTGGCCGGCCTGGCCGAGCGCGAGGCCCTGGCCTGGCGGCGGGCCACGGCCACGGCGGCGGCCAGGGCGAGCCCGGCGGCGGCGGTCCGGTAGACGTCGCTGCGGCGGATCTGGACCCCGCCGACCAGGACCCCGGCGGGCTTCTGCCCGCCCGCCTCGGCGAACGCCTCGGCGCTGGAGCGGGTAGGCGCCCAGCCGGCCTGGCGCAGCTTGGCGTTGCCGAGCACCCAGGGGTGGGTCTGGAAGGCCAGCTCGCCGGCGGCCGCGGCCGACATGCCGGCCTGCCACAGCCGCTCGGCGGTGGACTGGGCGACCCGCTGGGGCACCTCCAGGCGGCGCCGGCCGGCCGCCCTGGCCGCGTCCTTGGCCCCGACCCAGTCGTCGGGGGCGACGTTGTAGACGCCCCGGAGCCGGCCCGAGGTGGCCAGGACCAGGGCCGAGACGGCGTCGGCGGGGGCCAGGCACTGCAGCGGCGGGTCCTGGCCGCGGACCCCGACCATGGCCGGGGCCATCAGGCTCCGGGCCAGGAAGGTCCCCCAGGCCGGCGCCCACACCCCGGCCCCGCGCAGCACCACCACCCGTCTCACCGGGGCACCCCCCTGGGGTTCCTCGGACCCCTCCGGCCGGTCGCCGTGCTCCGCGGCCAGCGCCACCTGCTCGCTCTCGGCGAGGATCCCGGCGGCCGGGAACTCGGGGTTGGGGCGGGTGGGCTGGGTCTCGGGGATCGGGACCGGGTTGTCGGGGTGGGCGCCGTAGACGACCCCGCTGGACCACAGCACCACCGTGGCCGCCCCGGCGGCGGCCTCCAGCGAGCGCCTGGTCCCGGCGAGCACCCGGGCCCGGCGGCCCTCCTCGTTGCGGTCGGCGGCGTCGATCAGCGGGAACAGGACCAGGGTGTCGACCCCGGCCAGGGCCCCGGCGAAGGCCGGGTCGCCCGGCCCGGCCTGGACGAACTCGAACTTGGGCCCGAGCAGCGGCGGCTCGTGCCTTGACAGCCCCAGCACCCGCTCGACCTCCGGGTCCTCCTCCAGCGCCAGCGCCAGCTCCCTCGCCGCCGGGTGCAGCGCCCCGACCAACGCAACCGTGCGACCCAATGGACTCCTCACCTTTTCCTTTGTCGTCCAGAGCGCCCAGGCTACCCGGAGGTGC
>CALGFH010000301.1 GCA_937881255.1 uncultured Actinomycetes bacterium | reverse complement strand
AGGCCGAAGCCGATGGCGATGATGGCCGCGTCGGTCAGCCCGGCCCAGTCGCGGCGGTCGGTGGAGCGGCTGAGGGCGAGCAGGGCCAGACCGGCCGCCAGCACCGGGTAGCCGGGCAGGTAGAGAGCGTCGGCCAGCGACGGGAAGGGCTCGATCCCCAGGATCAGGTCGTTGACCGAGAACAGCGCGTCCCCGGCCACGAACAGGCCCTGGGCGGCCGCGATCAGCCACCAGGGCGACCGCCGCAGCGGCCGGTGCCAGCGCAGCCCGAGCGCGATGGCGGTCGACGCCGACGCCCCGACCACCACGTAGTACACGGCCCCGGCGAGCGGGGGCAGCAGGTAGTAGACGGCGATCGCGACCGCGCCGACGCCCAGGTAGAGTCGCCAGACCAGACCTCTCATCCCTCTAGAGATCGGCGCTTCGGACCCTCGGTTTGAGCTTGGCCGGTTGCCCGGTCACTGGACTAGAATCTGCGGCACCTATGACCACGTATTTCCAGGCCTACGGCACGTTCGCCGCCCTTCTGGTGCTCTCGATCGCCTTTGTCGCGGTCGCGTTCGGCGCCAACCGGCTGCTTCGTCCGAACCGCCCCACGCCCGGCAAGCTCACCACCTACGAGAGCGGCATGGACCCGGTGGGCACCACCTGGTCCCAGACCCAGATCCGCTACTACGTGTTCGCCTTCCTGTTCGTCATCTTCGATGTGGAGAGCGTGTTCCTGTTCCCCTGGGCGCTGGTCTTCGCCGACATCGGGGTGGCGGCCTTCTGGGAGATGGTCGTGTTCATCGGCGTGCTCGCCATCGGCCTCCTCTACGCGTTCAAGAAGGGGGTCCTCCGGTGGGCCTAGTCGACTCGGTCGAGCTGCCGCAACCGATCAAGTTCGTCTTCAACTGGGGCCGCAAGTACTCGCTGTGGGTGTTCAACTTCGGCCTGGCCTGCTGCGCGATCGAGTTCATCGCCACCTCGATGGCCCGCCACGACTTCATCCGCCTGGGGGTGATCCCGTTCGCCCACGGCCCGCGCCAGGCCGACCTGCTGGTGGTGTCGGGCACCCTGACCGACAAGATGGCCCCGGCCCTCCAGCGGCTGTACCAGGAGATGCCCGAGCCCAAGTACGTGATCTCGTTCGGCTCCTGCTCCAACTGCGGCGGCCCCTACTGGGACTCCTACTCGGTCACCAAGGGCGTCGACCAGATCATCCCGGTCGACGTCTACGTGCCCGGCTGCCCGCCCCGGCCCGAGGCCCTGCTCAACGGGATCATGAAGCTCCAGGAGCGGATCGGCTCGGAGTCGCTGCACCAGCGCCTGGCCAACGGCGACCGGCCGGAGCCGATCGTGGTGGGGGCTGACGCCTAGTGGACGCCGACGCCCTGCGCGACCACCTGGTCGCGGAGCTGGGGGATGCCGTCGAGCCGGAGGTGTCCTACGGCACCCTGACCGTGACCGTCGCCCCTGGCGAGTGGCGGCGGGTGGCCGAGCTGGCCCGGCGGGGCCCCGACCTGGTCTGCAACTTCTTCGACTTCCTGTGCGGGGTCGACGAGGAGGCCGACGGCATCGCGGTCGTCCTCCACGTCTACTCGACCAGCCACCGCCACCACCTCCAGATCCGGACCGTCGTGCCCCGCGACGGCGGCCACGTGCCGACCGTGAGCGACCTGTGGGCCGGGGCCGACTGGCACGAGCGGGAGACGGCCGAGCTGTTCGGGGTCGGCTTCGACGGCCACCCCAACCTGGCCAAGCTGCTGCTGCCCGAGGAGTTCGAGGGCTTCCCGCTGCGCAAGGAGTTCGCCCTGCTGACCAGGGAGGCCAAGCCCTGGCCGGGCGCCAAGGAACCGGGGGAGTAGCGTGGCCACCGAGCTCGGACAACAGGGCGGCGCGGCCTTCCAGGCCGCCGACGGCACCGGCGTCGGCATCATCGTGCGCGACAAGGCCGACCGGGAGCTGCACACCCAGGACATGACCCTGAACGTCGGCCCCCAGCACCCGGCCACCCACGGGGTGCTGCGGGTGCTGGTGACCCTCGACGGCGAGATGATCGAGGACGCCCAGCCGGTGATCGGCTACATGCACCGGTCGTTCGAGAAGCTGGCCGAGTACCGCGACTACCGGCAGATCATCGCCCTGGTCAACCGGCACGACTGGGTGTCGTCGATCTGCAACGAGCTGGGCGTGGCCCTGGTCGTGGAGCGGCAGATGGACCTGGAGGTGCCCGAGCGGGCGACCTGGATCCGGATGCTGATGGCCGAGTGGACCCGGGTCCTCAACCACCTCATGTTCGTCGGCTCCTACCCGCTGGAGCTGGGCGCGATCACGCCGATGTTCTACGCCTTCCGGGAGCGGGAGGAGATCCAGGCCCTGATGGAGTGGATCACCGGCGGGCGCCTCCACCTGACCTACTGCCGGGTCGGGGGCCTCAAGCAGGACCTGCCCCGCGGGGCCATCCAGATGTCCCGCGACCTGGTCCCGCGGATGCGCGAGCGCCTCAAGGAGTACGAGGACCTGGTCCTGGGCAACGAGATCTTCGCCGCCCGGACCAAGGGCATCGGGGTCCTCCCGGCCGACGTGGCCTGCTCCTACGGGGTCAGCGGGGCCCTGCTCCAGGCGGCCGGGGTGCCGGAGGACTCCCGCAAGACCGAGCCCTACCTGTTCTACGACCAGGTCGAGTTCGACGTGCCCACCGGCCGCAACGGCGACAGCTACGACCGCTACGCCACCCTGCTGGCCCGGATCAGGGAGTCGCTGCGGATCATCGAGCAGGTCAACGAGCGGATCCCACCCGGCCCGGTCAACGTCAAGCTGCCCAAGGTGGTCAGGGCGCCCCAGGGCCACGCCTATGTGCGCACCGAGGCCCCGCTCGGCCAGCTCTCCTATTACATGGTCTCCCACAACGAGAAGACGCCCTGGCGGTTCAAGATGCGCACGCCGTCGTTCAACAACGTCTCCTCGCTGCCCTATCTGCTGAAGGGAACCCTGTTGCCCGACATGATCGCCGTGATGGGCTCGATGTTCTTCATCGTCGGGGACATCGACCGGTGATCGACGCCGCCCGCGACCTGCTCGACAACTACTGGGTCCTGATGCCGGTCAAGGTGCTGGCCGTCCTGGCCATCTTCCTGACCTTCCCCCTGGTCGTCGGGTACATGGAGCACAAGGTCATGGCCCACATGCAGGCCAGGCTCGGCCCGATGGAGGCCGGCCGCTTCCACGGCGTGCTCCAGCTGGTGGCCGACGGGATCAAGTTCGTCCAGAAGGAGTCGATCATCCCCAAGGCGGCCGACAAGTGGGTCTTCGCCCTGGCCCCGGCGGTCGCCCTCATCCCGGCCATCCTGGTCTTCGGCTTCATCCCCTACGGCCCCGACCTGGTCCCGATCCGCTCCGACGTCGGCCTGTTCGTCACCCTGGCCCTGTCCAGCGTGAGCGTGATCGGGGTGCTGATGGCCGCCTGGTCCAGCGCCAACAAGTACTCGCTGATGGGCGGGATCCGGGCCGCCGCCCAGCTGATCGCCTACGAGCTCCCGCTGGTGCTGGCCGCGGCCGCGGTGGCCATGCAGGCCGGGTCGGCCGACCTGGCCGTGATCGTCGAGCGCCAGGGCTGGTGGGGCTACATCGTCGGCCCGCTGGTGATCGGCTTCTTCGTCTACGGCACGGCCGCCCTGGCCGAGCTGACCCGGCCGCCGTTCGACATGCCGGTGGCCGACTCCGAGCTGGTCTTCGGCCACCTCACCGAGTACACCGGGCTGCGGTTCGCCTTCTTCCTGCTGACCGAGTACGCCGGGATCGTGTCCCAGTCGGCGATCGCGGCCACGCTGTTCCTCGGCGGCTGGAAGGGGCCGTTCCTTGACGGGCCGTGGTGGCTGGCGGCCAAGGTGCTGGCCCTGTCGTTCGTGGTCATCTGGGCCCGCTCGACCTACCCGCGGCTGCGCGAGGACCAGCTCCAGTCGTTCGCCTGGCTGCGGCTGGTCCCGGTGTCGCTGGCCCTGCTCCTGGTGGTCGGCTTCCTGAAGGTCTACGAGGTGGGCATCTGATGCCAGCGCTCAAGGGGGTCGGGCTCCTCAAGGGGCTCGGCGTCACCCTCAAGACGATGACCCGGCCGGCCGCGACCCGGCAGTACCCGCACGTCAAGCCGGACCTGCCCGCCCGCAGCCGGGGGGTGATCGCGCTCATCGAGGAGAACTGCACCGTGTGCATGCTCTGCGCGCGCGAGTGCCCCGACTGGTGCATCTACATCGACTCCCACAAGGAGCAGGTCGCCCCCAAGGAGGGCGGGCGCGCCCGCACCCGCAACCTGCTCGACCGGTTCGCGATCGACTTCGCCCTCTGCATGTACTGCGGCATCTGCGTCGAGGTGTGCCCGTTCGACGCCCTCCACTGGAGCCCGGAGTTCGAGTACGCCGAGCACCAGATCGAGAAGCTCACCCACGAGATGGACACCCTCCGCACCTGGGCCTACTCGGTCCCCGCCCCCGACCCCCTCGAAGAGGGCGCGATCGAGCCCAAGGAGATCGAGTCCGCCCGCAAGGCCAGGGAGGCGGTGGCCGCCAAGGCGGCCGCGGCAGCCGAGCAGGCCAGGGCGGCGGCCCCGCCAGTCCCGGCACCGGCCGCCGCGGCGACGCAGCCAGCGGCCGCCACCACCACCGGTGCCGCCGCCGGCACGGCCACCACCACCCCCACGGCCGCCGCCCCAACCCCCGTGGCCGGCGATGCCGCGCCAGCGGCCTCGGCCGGGGCGGCGGGGGCCGGGACGACCACGGCTGCCGCCCGCCCGGCTGACGTGGAGGTCGAGCCCGGGATCGACCAGGCCACCTACGACCGCCTGCTGGCCGCCGGCGAGTCCGACCGCACGGCCCGGGCCAAGGCCAAGGCCGCCTACATGCGCCGGGCCAAGGCCGAGGCCCGCGCCGCCCAGGCGGCCGGGGCGACCGAGCCCGCCCCGGCCCCCGCCGCCCCGGCCGAGGCCGCCGCCCCGACCCAGGTCCCCGCCGGGGAAGGGGCGCCCGCCGCGGAACCCGCCTCGGTCGAGACCCCTGCGGCGGCCACGGCCGCGCCCGAGACCGCGCCGCCGGCTCCGTCGGCCGTCGGGACCCCCGAGGGCGCCGAACCCGCCGCGGATGCCCGCGACCCGGACGCGCGTTCCCCCGAGGGTGACCCGACCGCATCGGGCACGGCGGCCGAGGTGGTGGCCCCTGGGGCGGCGGCGGCGCAGGCGGACGCCGAGCATCTGGAGATCGAGGTCGACCAGGAGACCTACGACCGGCTGATCGAGGCCGGGGAGCCGGAGCGGACGGCCAGGGCCAAGGCCAAGGCCGCCTACGCCCGCAAGCTCCGGGCCGCCCAGCGCGACGGCGGGGGGGCGGGATCGTGAACGGGCAGGAGGTCGCGTTCCTGATCCTGGCCGTGATCGGCGGGCTGGCCGGGCTGCTGGTGGTGACCAGCCGGAACGTCGTCCACGCGGCCCTCTACCTGGTCGTCGCCCTGGCCAGCGTGGCCGGGGTGTATCTCCTCCTGGCGGCGCCGTTCGTGGCCTTCGTCCAGGTGATCATCTACGTGGGCGCGATCGTGGTCCTGATCCTGTTCGGCATCATGCTGACCAGGGCGCCGGTCGGCCGCCGGGTGCTGGACAACACCCTGCGGGCCCGGGTCGGCGCGTTCGTGGTCGGGGCCGGGGTGTTCATCATGTTCACCGTGTTCCTCGGCGGCGCGTTCGGCGACGAGCGCATCGAGAACCAGGGCGCCACCGCCACCGAGGCGCTCGGCGAATCGCTGTTCCGCAACTACGTGCTGCCCTTCGAGGCGGTCAGCGTGCTCCTGCTGGCCGCCCTGATCGGCGCCATCGTCCTCGCCCGCCGCGACTGACAACCGAGGAGAGCCAGCAATGCCGCTGATGTACCCGCTGGTGTTCGCCGCCTTCCTGTTCAGCGCCGGGGTGTACGGCGTGCTGGCCCGGCGCAACGCGGTGATGGTGCTGATGAGCATCGAGCTGATGCTGAACGCGGTCAACGTCAACCTGGTCGCGTTCAACGCCTACCTGCGCGACGAGCTCGTGTCCGGCCAGGTGTTCGCGCTGTTCGTGATCGCCGTGGCCGCCGCCGAGGTCGGCATCGGCCTGGCCATCGTGCTGCTGATCTTCCGCAACCGGGAGACGGTCAACATCGACGAGGTCGACCTGCTGCGCTGGTGACCTGAGAGGAGAGCCTAGGTGGAGAAGCTGGCCTGGCTGGTGCCCGCCCTGCCCCTTGTGGCCTGGGCGGTCCTCCTGCTGGTGGGCAGGCGCCTCCCCGGCGGGGGCGCGGCCGTCGGCATCCTCGCCGTGGCCGTCGGCTGGGTGGTCAGCCTGGCCATCCTGTTCGGGGTGATCGGCGGGGCCGACCCCTACCACGCCAGCACCGAGTGGGCGCCGATCGGGGCCGGGTTCGAGATCCCCTTCGGCATGACCGTCGACGGGCTGACCGCGGTCATGCTGGTGGTGGTCACCACCGTCTCGCTGCTGGTGCAGCTGTACTCGGTCTCCTACATGCGCGGGGACGAGCGCTACACCTTCTTCTTCGCCAAGCTGTCGCTGTTCACCGCCGGCATGCTGATCGTCGTCCTGGCCGACAACCTGCTGCTGATGCTGTTCGGCTGGGAGATCATGGGCGTCTGCTCGTACTTCCTGATCGGGCACTACTGGGAGGACGTGGCCAACGCCCGGGCCGCGGTCAAGGCCTTCCTGACCACCAGGGTCGGCGACCTCGGCTTCATGGCCGGCATCTTCGTGTTCGCCTGGGCGGCCCGCAGCTTCGAGATCGAGCGGATCATCGAGGGCGTCGAGACCGGCGAGATCTCCAGCACCACCGTCACCCTGGGGGCGGCCCTGCTGTTCTGCGGGGCGATCGGCAAGTCGGGCCAGTTCCCGCTCCACACCTGGCTGCCCGACGCCATGGCCGGCCCGACCCCGGTGTCGGCCCTGATCCACGCC
>CALGFH010000300.1 GCA_937881255.1 uncultured Actinomycetes bacterium | reverse complement strand
GTCCTGGCCCGGAGGGGCCGTTCGGCCCTGCGCTGACCGGCCCGCGCCGCGGGACACTCCAGGCATGGGCACGACCATCGCCGGCGACATGGAGCGGCTGCTGCTGCGGCCGGCCGGGCCGGAGCGGTTCGGCCCGGCCGAGCTGGACGGGCTGCCGGAGCCGGTGCGCCGCCACCTCGCCCAGGCCATCGCCCCGGGCACGCCCCTGCACACCGCGGCCCGGCTGCGGATGCGCGGGTCCATCAAGGTCGGTCGCTGGCTGCCGTTCCGGGCCCGCCAGGTGCTCAGCCCGCAGCGCGGCTTCGTCTGGACGGCCAGGGCGGCCGGGCTGATCGCCGGCGGCGACCGCTACCTGGACGGGGCCGGGACCCTGCAGTGGAAGCTGGCCGGCCTGGTCACAGTGGCCTCTGGCGAGGGCGCCGACATCTCCCGCAGCGCCGCCGGCCGGGCCGGGGCCGAGGGGGTGTGGCTGCCGACGGCGCTGCTGCCCCGGTTCGGGGTGCGCTGGTCGGCCCCGGCCGGCGACGCCGGGAACCAGGTCACGGCCGCCTTCTCCGTGGGGGAGACCCCGGTGGCGCTGGAGCTGCGCCTGGATCCGGCCGGGCGGATCGTGTCGCTGGCCTTCGACCGCTGGGGCGACCCCGACGGCCACGGCTTCGGTTGGCACCGGTTCGGGGGCGAGATCACCGGCTGGGCCAGCTTCGGCGGCCTGACCATCCCCAGCGCCGGCCGGCTCGGCTGGCACCCGGGCGGCGACCGCTTCGCCGAGGGCGAGTTCTTCCGCTACCGGATCACCATGCTTCAGCCGGTGGGGCCGGGCGCCGGGTCACGGTAGGCGGCGGCCTGGATGCCGTACAGCTCGGCGTACTGGCCGCCCCGGGCCACCAGCTCGGCGTGGCTGCCCACCTCGACCAGCCGGGCCCCGTCGAGGACCACGATCAGGTCGGCCATCCGGACGGTCGAGAACCGGTGCGACACCAGCAGGGTGATGCCGCTGCCGGCGCGGGCGGCGGCGGCGTAGCGCTCGAACAGGGCGTGCTCGGTCTCGGCGTCCAGGGCGGCGGTGGGCTCGTCCAGGACCAGCAGCAGCGGCCCCTCGCGCATGAACCCGCGGGCCAGGGCGAGCTTCTGCCACTGGCCGAAGGACACCTCGACCCCGCCCGGCCAGGTCGGCCCCAGCTGGGTGTCGAGCCCGTCGGCCAGGCGGCCGACCACGTCGGCGGCCCCGGCCCGGCCGACGGCGGCGGCCACCGCCGGCTCGTCGTCGCGGCGGGGCAGGTCGCCGACGCCGACGCTGTGGCGGGCCCGCAGCTCGAAGCGGAAGAAGTCCTGGAAGGCGCCGGCCAGCCGCGACCGCCAGGCGTCGGCGTCCATCCGGTCGAGCGGCCGGCCGTCGACCAGGATCCGGCCCGAGGCCGGCTCGTACAGCTTGCAGAGCAGCTTGACCAGGGTCGTCTTGCCGGCGCCGTTCTCGCCGACCAGGGCCACGACCGTCCCGGCTGGCAGCTCCAGGCTGAGGTCGTCAAGGGCCAGGCGGTCGCTGCCCGGGTAGGCGAAGGAGACGTGCTCCAGGCGGATGCCGTCGGCCAGGCTGGCCGGCACCGGCTCGCCGGCCGACGCGGCCACCGCCGCGGCGTAGTCCTCCAGCCAGGCCAGCCGCCGCGACCCGTCCATCCAGATGCCGCGCAGGAAGCCGATCTCGAAGGCGGTGGCCCCGATGTAGGCCGACAGCCGGGACCCGGCGGCCAGCACCAGCAGCACCGCCGCCGGCCCGGCGTCCAGCACCGAGGCGACCATCACCACCGCCCCGACGTAGCCGGCGCCGAACAGCGCCCAGGCGGCCGAGTGCCAGGCCGCCGATCCCCAGCGGGCGCTGGCCAGCGGCCCGTACCAGCGCTCCCAGGCGGCCCGGCGGTCGGCGGCCAGCCGGGGCCCGATGCCGGTGACCCGGACCTCCTTGCCCGGCGGGGCGGTGGTGGCGGTCTGGTACAGGTGGCGGGCCAGGCGGCTGGACTGGGCGCCGCGCTCCTGGGCCCCGCGCTCCACCGCCGGCCGCCAGGCCGAGGTCAGGATGGTCGGCAGGGCGAACAGGGCCAGGGCGGCCAGCCAGGGGCTGATCGAGATCAGCAGCCCGACGGTCACGCCCAGGCGCAGGACCCACCCGGCGGTGGAGAACAGCGACATGTACAGGTGGTCGAGCACGAACACCTGCTCGCGGAGCACGGTCAGGCGGTCCAGCCATTCGGGCCGCTCCTGGTGGGCGATGGTGGCCACCGAGGCCTGGAGGCGGGCCACATGCGCCTCGAGGGCGATGGTGACCCGGTCGCGGAAGCGGCGCTGGACGCGGGCGTCGACCGTGCGCAGGACCCAGGTGGCCGCCGCCGACAGCCCCAGGCCGGTCGCGGCCACCCCCAGCAGGCGCCGGTCACCCTCCAGCACCCCCTTGCCGAGCAGGGCCAGCCACAGGGCCAGGAGGGCGTCCGGCAGGGCCGCCGCCAGCGACAGCAGGAACGACGCGACCAGCAGCCCGGGCTCGTGCCGGTAGCCGAGCTTGCACAGCCGCCACATCGACGACAGGGCCGGGGGGAGGTCGTCGGGCACGGGACGGGCCGCCCGGGGCTCAGCCGAGACGGTCATAGGCCACCCCCTCCTCGTCCTCGGCGGCGGCGAAGCGGCTGGCCTGGAGGTCGAACATGGTGCGGTAGCGGCCGCCCAGGGCCATCAGCTCGGCGTGGCTGCCCAGCTCGGCCACCCGGCCGCCCTCGAGCACGCAGATGCGGTCGGCGTGGCGGACGGTGGAGAACCGGTGGGAGATGAGGATGGTCGTGCAGTGCCGGGTGGCGGCCAGGATGCGGTCGAAGATCTCGGCCTCGCCGCGCACGTCGAGCTGGGCCGTGGGCTCGTCCAGGAGGACGACCCCGGCGCCCAGCCGGACCGCGCACAGCGCCCTGGCCAGGGCGACCCGCTGCCACTGGCCGCCCGACAGGTCGATCCCGCCCCGGTAGCCGCGGGCCAGGACGGTGTCGAGGCCGGCCAGCCCGTTGGCGCCGGCCTCGGCCAGCGCGGCCAGCACGGTGGCGTCGTCGGCGCCGGTCGGGGCCACGTTGTCGCGCAGGGGCAGCTCGAAGCGGATGAAGTCCTGGAACACCGCCGCCAGCCGGCCCCGCCACTGGTCGAGGTCGAGCTCGCGCAGGTCGACCCCGTCGATCTCGACCGCCCCGGCCTGGGGGTCGTACAGCCGGCAGAGCAGCTTGGCCAGGGTGGTCTTGCCGGCGCCGTTCTGGCCGACGATGGCCAGCGAGGTCCCGGCCGGGATGTCGAGGTCGAGGCCGTCGAGCACCGGGTCGCCGCCCGGGTAGGCGAAGCGGAGCCCGCGGAAGCGGATCCCGGCCGCCGGCATGGCATCGGCCGGCCTGGTGCCGGGGCGGAGCGCCCCGGCCGCCTCCATGGCCGGGGTGACCCGCAGCGACGCCGCCACCGGGGCGGCCGCGCCGTCCAGGGCCCAGTTGAGCCCGCCGAAGGCGATCATGCTGGTGCCGACGGCGACCTGGGCGAACACCACCACCCGGTCCAGCTCCAGCCGGCCGCCGGCCGCGGCCTCGGCCAGCGCCCAGAAGACGACCAGGTTGGCCCCGACGACCAGGAGCACGCTCCAGACCAGGGGCCGCTCCCGCAGCCGGGTGGCCCGGTACTGGAGCTCGTGCAGCCGCCGCCGGTGGCCGGTGAAGCGCTCGATCGTCCAGTCGGCCAGGCCGAACAGGCGCAGCTCCTTGGCCGCCGGCGGGTCGACGGCCAGCCGGTAGGTGTAGTCGGCGTCGCGCTGGGCCGACCGGACCTCCTCGGTGGCCCGGTCCCGCCAGACCGAGCTCTCGCGCAGCAGCCAGTGGGTGGCCAGCCAGGCCCCGCCCAGCAGCAGCGGCGCCCACCAGGCGAACCCGGCCAGGACCACGGCCGCGGCCAGGCCGCCGACCAGCTCGACCAGCCCGGCGGCGATGAAGTCCATCGAGATCGACAGCGGCGGGCCGGTCATCCCCAGGTCGAAGTCGCGGGCCGCGGTCAGGTCGCGGCTGAGGGCCGGGTCCTCCAGGTGGCCCATGCCCGCCGGCCGCAGGCAGGCCTCGGTCAGCCGGTCGTACAGCCAGGCGGCGGTCCGGTCGCCCAGGTTGGTGCCGATCGCCTGGTGGAGGGGGGTGAGCACCTGGAGCAGCACGAACACCACCCCGACGGCGGCCAGCGGCCCGGCCAGCTCCCCGCCCCGCTGCACCGCCCCGACCAGCGCCCCGGTGGCCACCGCGAATCCCGCCGGCAGCAGCCCCCGCCCCACCAGCACCGCCCACCAGGCGACCGCCAGCCCCGGGTCGGCCCGGTACAGCACCCCGAAGAACCGCCACTCCTGGCGCTCCCGCAGCCGGGCCATCAAGCGATCAGCCCACCCCGGCCATGCCCGTCGTCGGCGACCACGTGGATCAGCAGGGCCCACCTCCCGAGCTCGGCCGGTTGTCGGGCACAGCCTCGCCTGCCGGCCGCCGCCGAGGCAAGGCGAGGGCCCGCCGCCGGGAACCGCCGCCGCGGCGGCGGCGTCCAACCAGACGACCGTCACCCGCCCGACCCGGAGGCCCGATGCGCGCTCGTCCCTGGCAGGTCGCCGTCGCCCTGGCCCTGGCCGCCGGGGGTGCGGCCGCCCTGGTGGCCGTCTGGTCGGCCGGTTCGCGGGCCGGGGACGGGGGAGCGCGGACGGTGGTGGTGACCATGCGCCACTCCCGCTTCGAGCCCTCGGTGGTCCGGGTCGAGCCGGGGGAGCGGGTCCGGTTCGTGCTCCGCAACACCGACCCGATCGACCACGAGTTCATCCTCGGCGACCCCGCCGTCCAGCGCCGCCACGAGCAGGGCCGCGAGCGCCAGCACCACGGCGACGTCCCCGGCGAGCGCTCGGTCGCCGCCGGCCAGGAGGCCGCCACCACCTACGCCTTCCCCCTCACCCTGGACGGTCAGGCCCTCGAGTTCGCCTGCCACCTCCCCGGCCACTACGCCTACGGCATGCACGGCACCGCCCGGGTCGGCTGACCCGGGTCGGGGACCGTAACGTTGCCGGGACGGAGGCCGGCCACACTGCCCACGATCCTCAGCCCCGGGGTGGGCGTGCGGCCAGGACCATGGAGGCGGTGTGACCAGGCTCGACCGTCGGGCGGTGGGGATGCTGGCCGGCACGGTCGTGCTGGTGGCGGTGATGGTGCCGCTGGCGGCCGGCCGGGAGCAGGCCTTCGACACGGTCCTGTACGCAACCCTGCCGTTGGTCCTGGGTGTGGTCGGCACGCTGATCGCCTCCCGTCACCCCGGCAACCTCATCGGCTGGATGCTCTGCGGCCTGGCCCTGTGGGGCGCGGTGGCGGAGCTGGGTGAGGCCTACGGCTACGTCGCCGCCGAGCGCGGGCTTCCCGGCGGCGTCGCGGGTGAGTGGCTGATCAGCTGGAGCTGGATCGTCGACGTCGCCGCCTGGGTGGTCGTGGTCCTGTCGTTCCCCGACGGCCGGCTGCCAGGGCGCCGTTGGCGCCTGGCGATCTGGGTCAGCCTGGCCGGGGCGGTGCTGCTGTTCGTCGGACAAGCGCTCACCACCGAGACCACCGACTTCTCGGGCGGCGGCAATCCGCTCGGCGTCGACAGCCCGTTGGTCGATGCGGCCTGGCCGGTCGGGACGGCGCTGCTGGTCGCCGGTCTCGTCGCCGCGGTGGCCGCATGCGTGCTGCGCTACCGGCGGGCCCGCGGCGTCGAGCGGCAGCAGCGGAAATGGTTCGCCTCCGCCGGGTTGATCCTGGCGCTCGTCATGCCCCTCTCGGCGGTGTTCTGGTACCGCAGCGTGCTCGTGCAGATCCTGGCCGCGGTGTCGCTCAACGCGATGCCGCTGGCCATCGGGGCGGCGATCCTGCGCTACCGGCTGTACGACCTGGACCG
>CALGFH010000299.1 GCA_937881255.1 uncultured Actinomycetes bacterium | reverse complement strand
TCATCTCGAACACCGCCAGGTGCCCGACCAGGGCGCCCCGCCAGCGCCGGTGCAGCCCGAAGAACGAGACCAGGTTGACCGTGGCCAGGGTGGCGCCGGGCAGCACGTCGACATAGGCGCCGTAGCGCACGTCCAGCCCCAGGGCCCGCATGGTCACCCCGAACAGGGTCTGGTGCATGTCGCGCTCGACGCCGTCGCCGTACTCGTCGGCCTGGATCTCGATCATGGCCGCCTTGACGGCGCCGGTGAGCCGCGGGATCGCCCAGGTGTGGGGGTCGGCCTCCTTGAGTTGGTAGGCCGACCGGTGGATGGCGAACTCCCGCACCTGGGCCAGGGTGCCATGGGTGGCCACGTAGCTGGACAGCGACGGCCCCCCGGCCGACCCGGTGATCTCGTAGAGAGCCGCGGCCACGTCGGTGCTGGCCAGCCCCGGCCCGGCCTCCTCGAGCACCCGGGCCTCGAACTTCTCCTCCAGCCGCCTGCGGACGGCCAGCAGCGACGGCTCCCACTCCCAGCCGTCGTCGACCCCGGCGAACCCCCGGTAGTGGAGCTCGTAGAGGACGTACAGGGCGAGGGCGGCGTCGTCCCCGTACAGGGGGTCGTCGGCCGGCTCGGGGCCGCGGGGCAGCGGGTGCGGCGGCTGCCGGAGGTGCTCGAGGAGGAACCCGGTCAACGGTCCGCGCGGCCCGGGCAGTCCGACCGCCTCCAGCTCCTCGGGGCTCTGTACGGTGCCGTAGCGCATAGGTCACGTCCCCTTCGTTGGTTGGTGGTCGCCTTGGTTAACCATCGGAGGCGGCCGGAAACCGAAGCGGTTCGCGGCGCCTACGTTGCAGGTCAGGTGAGCAGGCTGGCCAGCAGGACGAGGTTGAGGAGGACCAGCAGGGCGACCGCGGCCGTGGCCACGCGGCGCAGGAGGGCCCGGTTGGCGAACGGGCCCATCACCTCGCGGCGGCTGGTCAGAGCGACCAGCGGGATGGCGACGGCCGGGAGGGCCAGCGAGAGCGCGACCTGGCTCCAGACCAGGGCCGCCACCTCGTTCACCCCGGCGGCGAGGACGAGCACGGCCGGGACCATGGTGACCGCCCGGCGGGCGATGGCCGGCACCTTCCAGCCGAGCAGGCCGTCGAGCACCAGCTGGCCGGCCAGGCTGCCGGTGGTGGAGGAAGCCAGCCCGGAGGCCAGCAGGGCGATCGCGAAGCCGCCGGCGGCCAGCGGGCCGAGCAGCGGCCGCAGGGTCTCGTGGGCCTGGCCGAGAGAGTCGACCACGATCCCGTGGCGCCCGAAGGTGGCCGCGGCCATGATCAGGATGGCCGCGTTGACGAACAGGGCCAGGTTGAGGGCGACCGCCGTCTCGATGGTGGAGCGGCGCAGGACCCGTCGGGGCGGCTCGCCGCCGCAGCGGGACCGGATCAGGCCCGAGTGCAGGAACAGGTTGTGGGGCATGACCACCGCCCCGAGGATGCCGACGGCGATCGGCAGCGACTCGCCGTTCAGCGAGGGAACGGCCGCCCCGGCCAGGATGGGGCCGAGGCTGGGCCGGGCCAGCGCCACCTCGAGCGCGTACACGCCGCCGATGACGCCCAGCAGCACGAAGATGACCCGCTCGATCCGGCGCATGCTCCGGGAGGCCAGCAGCCCCAGCACCAGGATCGCGCCGAGCACGATGGCCGGCGCCAGGCCGATGCCGAGCAGGAGCCGCAGGGCCACCACCACGCCGATGAACTCGGCCATCTCGGTGGCCAGCATCGCGCCCTCGGCGACCAGCCAGTAGCCGATCCGGGCCGGGGCCCGCAGCCGCGACCCGACGGCCGCGGCCAGGTCCTGGCCGGTGGCGATGCCGAGCTTGGCCGACAGGTACTGGAGCATGATCGCGGTCAGGTTGGCGGCCACCAGCACCCAGAGCAGCCGGTAGCCGAAGCGGCTGCCCGCGGCCAGGTCGGTGCCCCAGTTGCCCGGGTCCATGTAGCCGATGGAGACGAGGAAGGCCGGCCCGGCGAAGGTGGCGGCGGTGCGCAGGCCGGCTGCCCGGCCGGGCGGCCGCCGCCGGTGCGCCGGGGCCGGCAGCGGCCGGAGGAGAGCGGGGTTGTTCACGACCATGGGCCGGCTCCTCTGCGGGCGGCGCGCAGGGCGGTCAGGCGGACGGCGACGACGGCGAGCACGGCCAGGCCGAGCAGGCGCTGGGCCGGGCTGCCCAGCACCAGGGCGATCGCCGCGCCGACGAGATAGACGACGGTGACGAACAGGGTGGCGGCCGGCAGCGGCAGGCGGGCCGAGCCGCGGGGGGTCGGGATGGCGGCCAAGGTCGGTCCTCTCGCTCGCGAGGGCCGGCGGCACGGCCGAGGCGCCGGCCGTGCCGCCGGGCCGATCAGGTGAGCTTGTCCTTGAGCTTGTCGGCCACGCCGGCCCCGGATCCAGGGGCGCCGGTGGCACCGCCCGGGGTGACCGCCATCTCCATGTCGGCGGTCGCCTGGACCAGCTCCAACAGGGCCGGGTCGAGGCCCGGGGAGAACTCCTCGAACCGCTCCCTGGCCACCGGGACCGGGAAGCCGTCGGGGGCGTCGGGCACCGACAGGGTGGTGCCGTCGTTCATCGGCGACGGCCCCTGGAAGATCTTGGCCAGCTCGGAGGCGCCGTCCAGCCCGAAGTGGGGCTGCTGGGTGTGCAGGCCGAGGTCGAGCAGCTTCTTGACCTCGGGGAACTTCTCGGCGTGGGTCTTGGGGATGGGCAGGGTGGCGCCCCAGTTGACGCCGAGGGTCTCCAGCGCCTTGGCGTAGGCGTTCTCATGGGCCTGGTCGCGGACGATCAGGTAGGCGATGGTGGTGCGGGCGGTCTTGTTGGCGGTCATCTCGTACAGGCGGCACTTCTGCAGCCGCCCGGTCGACTCGAGCATCAGGTTGTAGAGCAGGTCGAGCACGAGGTTGCCGCTGTTGTAGACGTACGAGCCCATCCAGGGGTTGCCGGCGGCGTCCACCGGCAGCGCCCCCTGAGCGCCGACCAGGTAGTGGTGGATGTTGCTCTGGTGCAGGGCGATCTCCAGCGGGGTCTTGCCGCCGGAGGCCGGCTTGTCGAGCGGGTCGCTGGCCTTGCCCTGGTAGCGGGGCGAGCCGTCGAGCAGGGTGG
The DNA here is from genome assembly GCA_937881255.1 of uncultured Actinomycetes bacterium. Lineage (GTDB taxonomy): Bacteria > Actinomycetota > CALGFH01 > CALGFH01 > CALGFH01 > CALGFH01. Next base: position 2,603 of record CALGFH010000299.1, on the reverse strand, counting down.
CGATGGTGGTGGCCATCAGCTCGACGTGGCTGATCTCCTCGGTGCCGATCCCGTACATGAGGTCGCGGTACGGCTTGGCGTTGCCGCGGAAATTGAAGCTCTGGAACAGGTACTGCATCATCGTCCGCATCTCGCCGAACTGGCCGCCCAGCCCCTCCTGGAGGGCGTTGGCGGCGGCCGGGTCGGGCTCGTCGGGGACGATCTCGTTGATGAGCCGCTGGACGTTGTAGAACACGGTCCCTCCTCGGGGATGGCTGGCAGCTGGTCGGCTGTGGGGCCCACGCGGCGCAGGCTGGACGCCGGTCGTCACCGCCGCGTCACGCCGCCATCACCGCTCTGGGGAATCCAGGAACCGGCGCAGCCAGGCCTCGACGGCGTCACAGATGCCGGGCACGCCGGTGGCGACGTCCAGGGGGGTGGCCGGGTCGCCGAGGTCGGCGGCCTGGGTCAGGCGGGCCCGGAGCCGGCCGGCGTCGTCCTGCTCGACCCAGACACGGATGACCAGGATGCCGGTCCGCTCGGGAACGGCCGGGGCGTGGGGCGGTCGCATGACCGGGGACGGTGGCCGGTCGCCGTCACCGCCGCGTCACCGCAGCAGGGGCCGGACCAGCTCTCGGATGGCGGCCGACGGCTCGATCGCCAGCTCGCCGGCGAGCAGGCGCCGGTACAGGTGGTACTGGCGGACCGCCTCGCCCGGGTTGCCCTCGGCCAGGTGCGCCTGGATGAGGGTGCGGTGGGCGCTCTCTCGCAACGGCTCGCCGGCCACCGCGGCCAGCCCGGCCTGGACTGCGGCCCCGAACCGTCCCGTCTCGGTCAGCCGCCGGCACTGCGCCTCCAGCGCGTGCAGGCGCAGCTGGCGGAAGCGCTCGCGCTCCAGCACCACCCAGTCCTCGTACCAGTCGGGGAGCAGGTCCCTGGACAGCCCCGAGGGGCCGAGGCCGCGGTCGTCCCAAGCGGCCGGGCTGTCGAGGGCCTCGGCCCGGGCGGCCAGTTCCTGGACGTCGACGGCCAGGTCGCGGGCCAGCCGCAGGTGGGTGGTGGTGGCCTCGACGACCGCGGCCCCGTCCGGCTGCGGCAGCCGCCACAGGGCCGAGCGGAGGCTGGCCCCGGCCCGCTCCTCGGTGGCGTCGAGCCACAGGGTGCCGGCCACCCAGAGCCGCTCCAGGGACCGTGCCTGGAGGGCCAGCAGGGCCAGGAGGCGCTGCCCGCTCCGGGACACAGGGACGTCATGGCCGGCGGCGCAGCGCAGCTGGAACCCGCCGAGCAGTGACAGTTGACGAGCCATCGAACCTGTCGGTGCCAGGGCGGGGCGAGGTCAGGGTCCCGCCGGCGTCGGGCCCGGGCTTTGGTACCGCCCGGACCGGGGCCGTCTAGCACCGGAAGTCGAACGCAAACCCCGCGACCCGACCGGCGGCGTGGTCAGCCGAGCGCGACCCGCAACGCCTCGTCGGGCCCCAGCGCGCGGCCCTCGGCCAGGGCGGCCTCGAAGCTGTCGGGGGCGAGCCCGGCGCTGGCCATCCGGCCGGCCAGATCGGCCTCGACCCGCTCGGCGCCGACCGCGGGCACGCCGAGGCGCTCGCGGCCGGCAGCGGCCGCGCCGAGCAGGCGCGCGGCCAGCGAGTGGTCGCCACGCCCGGCGGCCACCAGGGCGAAGCCGGTCAGCAGGAGCAGGACGGTCGGCGGCTGGGGGGTGGCGAGGGCGAGGGTGGCCGCCTCGCGCAGGTGGGCCTCGGCCGCGTCGAGCTGGCCGAGGCTGGCCTCGGTGCAGCCGACCTGGCCGAGGGTGCGCGGCACCCGGGACGGGACCATGGCCCGGTGGATGGCCAGCGCCTCCTGGTGCAGCGGCAGGGCCCGCTCGGGCTGGCCGCGGGCCCGGGCGGCCAGGCCCATCTCGTTGTGGACGTGGGCGGTCCCCCGGCGCATGCCGGTGCGCCGGGCCAGAGCGGCCGCCTCCTGGTGCATGGCGTCCGCTCTGGCGTCCTCGCCCCGGAGGGCGGCCAGGCTCCCCAGCTCGATCAGCGTGGAGCAGGCGACCCAGGTGGGCCCGGCCTCGCGGGCGGCCGCCAGGGCGTGCTGGTAGCGGTCGCCGGCCTCCTCCAGCCGGCCCTGGAACCGCGCCGCCATGCCGAGGACGAACTGGAGGTAGGCACCCGCACGCCGGTCGCCGGCGGCCCGGAACCCCACCAGGGCCTGCTCGGCCAGGGCATAGGCCCGGGTCGGCTGGCCGAAGAAGGCCTCGGCCGCGAACCGGGCCGACCGCGCGTACGCCTCGCCCCACCGGTCGCCGAGCTCCCCGAAGGCCGCCTCCGCCTCCTCGAGCAGCCGGGCGGCGTCGCCGCCTCCGAGCAGCTGGAGCTCGGCCTGGCCACAGAGCAGCTTGGACATGGCCACCCCGTGCCGGTCCCCGTACCCCTCGAACAGCTCCAGGCTTCGCCGGGCCGCGTCCAGGGTGGCCGGCCTCGGCCCGAGCAGGACGTCGACCAGGGTCAGCGACTGCAGCGCCCTGGCCAGCTGCGGGGACGGCGGCCCCTCTGGGTCGAGGGCCAGGGCGAGCACCCCGAGCAGCCGCTGCCGGCCCTCGACGGTGTGGGTGGTCCACCAGT
>CALGFH010000298.1 GCA_937881255.1 uncultured Actinomycetes bacterium | reverse complement strand
GCCCACGTCAACGCCGAGCGGGCCAAACGCAACCACGTCCGCCAACTGGAGGCCCTCGGCTACAAAGTCACCCTGCAGCCCGCCGCCTGACCCGGCACCATCCACCGGCCAGCACCCGGCGTAGCGGAGCGGAGCTGGGTGCTGCCGCCTGCCCGCTAACCGTGGATTTTCGGATCAGCGCAGAGGAAGGTGCATCAAGCGAACCAGGCCGTCCTCGACCGGTTCGGAGCCGCATGCTAGTGTCGAACACACGTTCATATGAGGCTTACTCGCTTTGCGAGGCACGATGCGGCACACCACGTTCCGGTTCGCGCTCGATCCAACCCCGATGCAGGCGGCGATGCTCGTTCGACATGCTGGGGCGTCGAGGTTCGCCTTCAACCAGTGCCATCGGCTAGTCACCGACGCTCTCGCCGTCAGACGGACGAACCCTCAGGTCAGGGTGCCTTGGTCGGGATTCGACCTTATTAACGCCTACAACGCTTGGAAGGGTAGCGAGGCCGCGGGACGCGTGTTCTCCGTAGCTCCCGACGGCGTCGCCACCAAGCGGGTCACCGGCCTAGCTTGGCGCCAAGACGTATCGGCGCAGGTTTTCGAGGAAGCCGCAGTTGACTTCGGTCGCGCCTTGGCAGCCTATAGACAGGCCAAGGTTAGCAATGGTCAGCGGGTTGGCTTTCCCAGGCGCAAGCGGAAGGGTCGCTGCCGCGACAGCTTCCGGCTTCGTAACAAGCAGAACAAGAGTGGCACCTCAGTGATCCGGATCGGCGACCGACATCCCCGCAGCGTCACCTTGCCGAAAATAGGCACGATCCGTGTGCATGACGACACACGCCGGCTTCGGCGGCTTCTCCGCCCGGTCGAGCAGATGGACCCCGAGACTGGCCAACCGAAGGTCGCGCCGCTGGCCACGGTACTGTTCGTTACCTGTAGCCGTCACGGCTCCCGCTGGTACATCAGCATCAATGTCCGGGCCCCCGACTTCCACCCGGAGCGCCGCCACCCACCTTGCCTTGACGATGACTCGAGCGGGTTCGTCGGGGTGGACCGCGGCCTTGCCGCGTTCGCCGTAGCGGCTACCGCCCAGGGGACGGAGGTCGGTCGCTACTATGCGCCCAAGCCCCTCAAAGGCAATCTGGTCAGACTGCGGCGGCGGTCCAGAGCGGCATCTCGTACCAAGCCTCGCTCCCGCAACCACGTGAAGGCGATCCGTCGGCTGTCCCGACAACATGCCCGCATCAACAGGGTTCGCCGAAGCTTTCTGCATGAGGTCTCTAGCCAGCTCGTCAAGACTCACGGCCGGCTGTGTCTTGAAGACCTTGGTATCGCCAATCTCGTCCGCAACAAGCACATGGCCCGCGCGATCAGCGATGCCGCCTGGGCGGAATTCGCTCGACAGCTCCGTTACAAAGCAGCCTGGTTCGGTGCCGAGCTGGTGGTGGCCAACCGTTGGTTTCCATCAACCAAGACCTGCTCGGGGTGCGGGAAGGCCAACCTACAGATGCGATTGGCCGAGCGGGTGTTCCGCTGTCACAGTTGTGGGCTGGTCATTGACCGAGACCGCAATGCCGCCATCAACCTCGCCACCTGGGCCAAGGTCGCCCACACAGCGACCGCCAAGGCTCCGGACCGCCAAGCGGGCGGCCGGGTAACCAACGCCCCTGGAGGGGAAGGCACTGGCCGTCGCTCGGACGATGGTGAAGCCGGCTCCGATGAAGGGGGAACCGATGCGCACGCTGTCGTGGCGTGAGCTGAGGACACCCGAGAAGGGTGCTGCGGACCACCTTGCAACGAGGTTGCTCGGCAGGCTTCAGAACCGGATCGCGCCCAGGCCCAGCCGAACGTTCGGGGCGACCCGGACGCCGCCGGCCAGGATGTTGCCGGCCTCGATCTCGACGTTGTCGCCGACCACGGCCCCGTCGCGGACCACGGCGCCGTCGCCGACGACCACGCCCCGGCCGATGATCGAGTCCGACACCTTGGCCCCGCGCTCGATCCTGGCCCCCTCCAGCAGCACCGAGCGCTCCAGGCGGGCCCCGCCGGCGACCACCGTGCCCGGCCCGAGCACGGTCGGCCCGAAGACCCGGCCCTCCTCCTCGACGGTGGCGCCCTGCCCGACCAGGATGGGGCCGCGGAGCACGGCGCCCTCGGCGATCCGGGTGTCGTCGGCGAACCACTGGCTGCGGCCGCGCTCGGTGGCGTTGATGGGCAGGTGCAGGCGCCCCTCGAGCAGGTCGAACTGGGCGGCCAGGTAGGCGATCGGGGTGCCAAGGTCGCGCCAGTAGCCGTGCAGCTCATAGCCGTACACCGGCGCCCCCGAGGCCAGCAGGGACGGGAACAGGTTGCGCTCGAACGACGACGGCTGGCCGGCCGGGACGTGGTCGAGCACCGACGGCTCGAGCACGTACACGCCGGCGTTGATCAGGTCGGTGACCCAGGAGTCCTCGAGGTCGCCCGGCTTCTCCAGGAAGGCGGTGACGCGGTCGTCGTCATCCACCGGGACCAGGCCGAAGGCGCTCGGGTCGGGCACCCGGACCAGGGCCAGGGTGGCGGCGGCCTGGCGTTCGCGGTGCAGCGCGACCAGGCGCTGGAAGTCGATGTCGACCAGCACGTCGCCGTTGAGGACCAGGAAGGTCCCGTCCAGCAGGTGGGCCAGGCGCTTGATCGCCCCCGAGGTCCCCATGGGGGTGTCCTCGGACGACAGCACCACCTCGACCCCGGCCTTGCGGGCCTCGGGCAGCAGCTGGTCGAAGGCCTCGGGCAGGTACATGGTCGACAGCACGACCTCGGTGAAGCCGCCGGCGGCCAGCTGGCGCAGGGTGTGGAGCAGGAACGGCTCGTTGGCGAAGGGGATCAGCGGCTTGGGCCGGGTGCTGGTCAGCGGGCGCAGACGGGTGCCGAACCCTCCGGCGAGAATGACGGCTTGCACGTGGACGGTCTCCTGACGCAACGGGAACGGGCCGGGACAGCGGGCCAGGGGAGACGCAGTCTACGGCGCGGACGTGACGTTCCGGAAGGTCCGCCCCCGCCGGCGCCGCCACCACCACAGCCCGGCCAGGGCGGCGGCGGTCAGCAAGCTGACGATCAGGCCGGCCTGCAGGGCCCGGTCCTCATAGGTGAAGACGACCCGGTGGCTGCCGGCCGGCACCCGCACCCCGCGGAAGGCGTGGTCGGCCCGGAGCAGCTCGGCCGGCCGGCCGTCGACCTCGACCCGCCACTGCGGGTACCAGGGGTCGCCGAGCACCAGCAGGCCGTCGGCGCCGGTCCGCACCGACACCTCGACCCGGGTCTGGTCGCGCCGCTCCACCCGGACCTGGGCCGGGCGGTCCGGGCGGGCCAGCCCGGCCACCGGCTCCTCGACCAGGGCCCGCTCCCCCAGCGGGTAGCCGGCCTGGAGCCGGGCCAGGCGCTCGGCCGGGTCGGCGACCACGTCGACCTGGTGGTACAGGCGGGCCAGGGGCGGCGCCGGCCGCTCCCAGAGCAGGAAGAAGGCCTCGCGCCCGACGACCCGGAAGCCGTTGCGCTCCATCACGGTGATCTCGGCCGGGGGCAGGCCGTTGGTGACGAACCAGCGGACCCCGAGCAGGTCCAGGGCCGGCCAGCCCCACCTGGACGGCGCCTGGGTGGTGACCCCGGCGGTCAGGCGCCCCTCGGGGTCGACCGCGGCGGCGAAGAACTCCTGGTAGGTGCGGAGCGGCAGCAGCCCGCCGTCGCGGCCGGAGATGGTCTCGGCGTTGCTGGCGTACTCCCAGGCCGGGCGGGCGGCCAGCCGCCGCGGCCAGGACTCCCGGTAGTAGCGGCGCATGCGGGCGTCGTAGCCGGCCGGGGCGGCCACCGAGCGGCGCTCCTCAGCCGTGGTCGGCCGGTCCCAGGCGATCGTCACGTAGCGGCCGCGCTCGCGGCCCAGCCGCTCCAGCACCGGCCCGGGTCGTCGTAGGCGACGTCGGGGACCAGCTGGTGGTACTCGGCCGCCGGCCGGGCCTGCTGCAGCTCCACGGCCGTCACCCCGAGCAGGGCCAGGGCGACCAGCACCCTGGGGACGGAGCGGAAGCCGGCCGCCAGCCAGGCCAGCGCCCCGGCGCCCGCCGCCGCCACCCACCAGCGGCGGCTCTCGATCCAGTCGCTGTGCCCGCCCACCACCAGGGCGAACCCGAGCACCAGCCCGACGATGGCCAGACCGCCCAGGCCCTGGCGGGCCCGGGCCCCCAGCCGGAGGTCGCGCCGGAGCAGCGCGTCGGTGCCGAGGGCGGCCGCCGCGGCCAGCGGGAAGTAGGCGAGCAGGAGATAGCGGGCCGGCACCCGGAACTCGGCCACCAGGTCGACGTTGCCGGCGATCAGCCGGTAGAGGGCACTCTGGCTGCCCAGGGCCATGACGATCCCGAACAGGGGCAGGGCCACCGCCCAGCACCGCATCCACACCAGCCGGGCCGGGCCGGCCCAGCTCCCGAGGCCGGCCAGGCCAAGGGCGACCAGGCCGATGAAGCCGACGTTCTCGCCGAACAGGGTGTTGCCGTAGTCGGGCAGCAGGGCGTTGAAGGCCAGCCGGGCCGGCAGCTCGTACTGCTCGTCGAAGCTGGGGGCGGTGCGCCAGCCCTGGCGCTGGAGCAGCAGGGTGGGCAGCAGCTGCCAGGCGAACAGCAGCCCCAGGGCGGCCAGGGCCCCACCCAGCCGCAGGGCGGCGGCCAGGGCTCGGCGGGGCCAGGCGCGGGGGGTGGCGGCCAGGGTCCAGGCGAGCCCGTAGGTGGCCAGGGCGAACAGGGTGTAGACCCACTCCTCGGGGTGGCCGGCCAGCAGCTGCAGCCCGGCCGCGACCCCGGTGAGGACGACCCAGCGCAGCCGCCCCCGCTCCAGGGCCAGGTGGCCGAACAGCAGCACCAGCGGCATCCAGGCGATCACCTGGAGCTGGTTGAGCAGGATGATGTGCTGGAGGGTGACCGAGCCGAAGCCGAAGGCCAGCCCGGCCAGGGCCGCCCCGGCCCAGCCGGTCCGCAGGGCGACCCGGCAGTAGGCCCACATGAACAGCCCGGCCAGGGCGACGTGCAGGGCGGCCACCACCTCCAGGGCGGTCGAGGTGTCCAGCAGCCAGAAGGGCAGGTTGCCGGGGTAGAGCACGGCGTGCTGGAGGTTGGCCAGGAACGGCTCGCCGCCGTACTGGTTGTCGAGCCAGGTGGGCAGGAACCCGGACCGCAGCAGCCGGGCCAGGCCGTGCTTCTCGGGGCCGAAGAAACCGAGCAGCACGTCGTCGTAGAAGGTCTCCCGGGCCGAGCGGAGCGCCGGCAGGAAGGCCACCGTGAGCGCCTGGAAAACCAGGTAGACGACCAGCCCCTCCAGGGCCAGGGCACGGCCCGGCGGCCGGGCCGGGGCCGTGGCGGGCGCGGCGCCCGGCGGCGCGGCCGGGGCCGGTCCGGGCTCGGCCGGCCGGCTGGTGACCTCAGGCCGCATGCGACGACTCCAGCCCTCGCACCGGCGCCGGGCGGGGCTCGGGCCGGCGGGGCCCGCTCCCCCAGAGGGCCAGCCCGAGCAGGGCCAGGGCGCCGGCCAGGAGCACCCCGGCCCCGGCCAGCAGCACCCAGGGCGCTGGCACGCCGCCCGCCGCCAGCAGCCCGGCGACCGCCCCGGCGAGGTCGGCCGGGTCGGCTGGCCGGCGGCCGCGCAGCGCCGTCACCAGCCCGGCCCAGGCGACGGCGGTCAGGGCGAGCTGGGTCAGGGCCAGGCCGAGCAGCCACAGGCCGCGGCGGCCGCCGGGGAGCCGGTCGAGGCCGGCGGCGCCGACCACGGCCAGCACGGCCAGGGCCGGGAACAGGTAGCGGGGATGGGTGTGGCCGCCGTTGCCGTCGTAGGCCGCGACCATCGCAGACACCCCGGCCAGCCAGGCCAGCACCAGCCCCCAGCCGGCCAGGGCAGGAAGGTCCCGGCGGCCCGGCCGGCGGGCGCGGAGGAGCCCGGCGGCGGCCACGGCCAGGCCGGCCAGGGCGAGCACTCCGGCCACCCTGGGCACGGCGACCAGCGCCGCCGGGGCCTGCACCCGGGGCAGGTTGAAGCGGGTCCAGACCCACAGGCCGTCGTACAGCCGCAGCGCGTACCCCGGGGACAGGAGCAGGTCCAGCATGTGGTCCTGGGGCTTGAAGCGGAACAGCTCCTGGTTGTAGGCGGCGCCGGTGAGGGAGCCGTACAGCGACCGGTTGCGCAGGTAGAAGCCGATCGCGACGCCGCCGGCGACGCCCCCGACCAGGGCGCCGGCCCCGGCGGCGCGCAGGGCCCGCCGGGCCGGCGGCCGCCGCCCGTGGAGCAGCACCCCGGCGGCGGCGGCCGCGGCGGCCAGGGCGACCAGGGCCAGCCCGGGGGCCCGGGTCAGGGCGGCCGCGGCCGCGGCCCCGGTCAGCCAGGCCAGGCGGGACAGGGTCGGGCCCCGGCGGACCACCACCACGGCCGCGGCCAGGGTGGCGGTCGCGGCCAGGAACCCGAGCCCGTCGTTGTAGACGAAGGCCGAGACGTGGGGCAGGCTCGGCAGCAGGGCCGCCAGCCAGGTGGCGCCGATCGCCACCCGGGGCCGCCCGGGAAGCAGGGCCAGGGCGAGCACGGCCACCATGACCAGCCCGGCGGCGGCCAGCGAGGCCGACAGCAGCCGGGCGGCCACCAGCCCGGCCCGGGGGGCGCTGGCCCACTCCCCCACCCCGATGGGCAGGGCGGCGACCGCGTAGAACAGCGGCGGGTGGTTGCCCACGTACACCCGCCGGGGCCGGCCGTCGCCCGGCATCAGGGGCACCCGGTCGGCCGGCAGCGGCGCGGTCAGGGTCGGGAGCCGGCCGTCGAGGACGGTGGCCGCGTACCCGACGTGGTAGAGCTCGTCGGGCGGCAGGTACGGCCGGATGGCGGCCGCCTGCACGCCGGTCAGGGCGAGGAAGGCGAGGATCGCCCCGGCCACGCCCAGCCGGACGGCGCGCCGCCCGCGGGCATCGAGATCGCTGTGCACCGCCGCAGCCTACGGGCGCCCCGGCCGCCGGCCCCGACCGGGCCGACCGCATTGCCCGGCTTCGGCAGCGGGTTCACCGACCCTTCACGTGAGCTTCGGCCGGGCGCAAGCCGCCGCTCGCCCCTTGTCCGGGTGCCATGCGGGAGGGTGGAAAGGGTCGTCCGGAGCAGCCTCCGGCATCCACGCACGCCCCCTGGCAACCCACGAGGAGCATCCCATGTCACCCGGACGCTCGTCCTGGCTCGCCCGAATGGTCGGCCTGGCCCGCTCGCGCCAACGCCTCCGGCGTTCCCTCGAGCTCGACGGAACGGCGCTGGCCACGGTCATCGCCAGGCCCCTGGCGGTCGCGGGGCTGACCCGGTGACCCCCGACGTCACCGTGGTGCTGCCCTGCTACAACGAGCGCGACCACATCGAGCTGGAGATCAAGCGCATCAAGGCGGCCCTCGAGGAGGCCGGGCTGGAGTACGAGCTGCTCTGCGTCGACGACGGCTCCACCGACGGCACCCGCGAGCTCCTGGAGGCGGCCCCGGGGATCCGGACCATCCTGCTGCCCCGCAACCAGGGGTCGGGCACGGCCAGGCGGATCGGCACCCAGCAGGCCAACGGCCGGGTGGTGGTCTGGACCGACGCCGACATGACCTACCCCAACGAGCGCATCCCCGAGCTGGTCGCCCAGCTGGACCAGACCTACGACCAGGTCGTCGGGGCCCGCAAGACCGAGGCCGGGACCTACAAGCTGGCCCGGGTGCCGGCCAAGTGGGCCATCCGCAAGCTGGCCTCGTTCCTCACCAACACCGACATCCCCGACCTGAACTCGG
>CALGFH010000297.1 GCA_937881255.1 uncultured Actinomycetes bacterium | reverse complement strand
TTCCTAAAACGGCGGGTGTACCGTCGCTCGCATTGTGAACGCGATCGTACACTAGGGAAGGGACGACAGCCATGGCGGTCTCGGAGGTCGCGACGCGGCCCGCGGGTGCGGCCCGGCGCGGGTACCACCCCGCGCTGGCCCTCACGGTCATCGCGGCGTCGCAGCTCATGGTCGTGCTCGACGCCACCATCGTGAACATCGCCCTGCCCCAGGTGCAGCAGGCCCTCGGCTTCTCCACCACCGACCTCTCCTGGGTGCTGAACGCCTACACCCTGACCTTCGGCGGGCTGCTCCTGCTGGGAGGCCGGGCCGGCGACATCCTCGGCCGGCGGCGGGTGTTCGTCGCCGGGATCCTGATCTTCACCCTGGCCTCGTTCCTGGGCGGCCTGGCCACCTCGTCCGGCTGGCTGCTGGCCGCCCGCGCCCTCCAGGGGGTCGGCGGGGCCATCGCCGCCCCCACCGCCCTGGCCCTGATCACCACCAACTTCGCCGAGGGCACCGAGCGCAACCGCGCCTTCGGGGTCTTCGGCGCCGTGGCCGGCGCCGGCGGCGCCCTCGGCCTGCTCGCCGGGGGCATGCTCACCTCGTGGCTGTCGTGGCGCTGGGTGCTGTTCGTCAACGTGCCCATCGGCGTCCTGCTGGCCGTCCTCGCCCCCCTCTACATCACCGAGTCCGAGCGCCAGCCGGGCCGCTTCGACCTCGCCGGCGCCCTCACCTCCACCGCCGGCATGACCGCCCTGGTCTACGGCTTCATCAGCGCCGCCCAGGACGGCTGGACCGACCCCACCACCATCGGCTCCTTCACCGCCGCCGCCGTCCTGCTGGCCGTCTTCGTCTCCATCGAGACCAGGACCAGGCAGCCCATCACCCCGCTGCACATGTTCGCCGACCGCAACCGGGCCGGCAGCTACGCCATCATGCTGTCGCTGGCCGCGGCCATGTTCGGCATGTTCTTCTTCCTCACCCTGTTCGTGCAGGACGTGCTCGGCTACACCCCGCTCCGGGCCGGCCTCTCCTTCCTGCCCGTCACCGCCGGCATCATCATCTCCTCCCAGTTCGCCGCCCGCTCCCTGCCCAGGCTCGGCCCCAAGCGGCTGATGACCACCGGCGCCCTGCTCGCCGTGGTCGGCCTCGCCTGGCTCACCCAGGTCTCGGTGGACAGCGGCTACGTCGAGGGCCTGCTCGCCCCCATGGTCGTGTTCGCCCTCGGCATGGGCCTGCTGTTCGTCCCCCTGACGGTCGTCGCCGTCTCCGGCGTCCCACCCCACGAGGCCGGCGCCGCCTCCAGCCTCCTCAACGTCATGCAGCAGGTCGGCGGCTCCCTCGGCCTCTCCATCCTGGTCACCGCCTTCGGCACCGCCAGCCGCAACGAGGCCACCACCCAGGTCGCCGACTTCCTCCGCACCGCCCCACCCGAAGCCCAGGCCCAGTTCCAGCAGACCGGCCAGCTCCCCGCCCCCTGGGCCGACCAGATCCTCGCCCACGGCATCTCCACGTCCTTCCAGCTGGCGGTCGCCTTCGCCGCCCTGGCGTTCGTGGTCGCCCTGGTCGTGATCCGCCCCCAGAAGCCGGACCTGGAGCCCGCACAGGGCTTCGCTACGGGCCAGCCGTAGACAGCCCGTCGACGCGGCGCAGCTCCTCGTCGCTGAGGGAGAAGCCGAACACGTCGAAGTTGGCCGCGATCCGCTCCGGGGTGGCCGACTTGGGGATCACCACCACCTCGTGGTCGAGGTGCCAGCGCAGCACGACCTGGGCGGGCGTCACCTCGTGGCGGGCGGCGATCTCGGCCAGCACCGGGTGGCCCAGGTCGGTGTTCTTGAACGGGCTGTAGCCCTCCAGCACCACGCCCCGCCGGCGGTGCTCGGCCAGCAGGCCGGCGTCGTGCAGCGCCGGCGCCCACGGGATCTGGTTGACCTGGGGCGCCTCGCCGGTGGCGGCGATCAGCTCGTCCAGCTGGGCCGGGCTGTAGTTGCTGACCCCGACCGCCCGGGCCAGCCCCTGGTCGCGGACGGCCAGGAGCTCCTTCCAGGTGCTGACCAGGGCCCGGCGGGGCGGCGGCCAGTGGACCAGCCACAGGTCGACGTAGTCCATCTCCAGCGCCCGCAGGCTGTCGTCGAGGGTGCGCCGCTCCCGGCCGGCCTCGCCCGGCGGCAGCTTGGTGGTGACGAACAGCTGCTCGCGCGGCACCCCGCTGTCGCGGACGGCCCGGCCGACGTCGCGCTCGTTGCGGTAGATGGTGGCGGTGTCGAGGTGGCGGTAGCCGACCTCCAGCGCCGAGCGGACCGCCGCCCGGCAGCGTGCCCCCGCCATCTGCCAGGTGCCCAGCCCGAGCAGCGGCATGGGGCCGCCCCGCTCGAGCGCCACGGCGGGCTGGTCGGGGTCAGTGGCCATGTCGGGTCCTTTCCGCTCCGCGCCGGTCATCTGGTGATGACTACCCCGGTCCCCAGCAGCAACACCCGCTCGTCCGGCGTGGACTCGCGCGTGGCATCATCGGCCCGTGAGCTCAGCCGCGATCGAACAGGGCCGGGCGGCGCTGCGCGACGGCGACGCCGCGACCGCCCGGCGCGCCTTCGAGCTCGCCCTGGCCGAGGACGAGACGGGTGCGGCGCTGGAGGGCCTCGGCGAGGCCCTGTACCTCCAGTGCGACTACCAGGCGGCCGCCGCCTACTACGAGCGCGCCTACGCCGCCTACCGCCGGGAACGCAACCTGGCCGGCGCCGGCTGGGCGGCGGTCACGGCCTCCTGGATCACCGGCAACGTCCTGGGCGACTGGGCCGTCCGCAACGGCTGGCTCGCCCGCGCCCGTGCCGTCCTGGAGGAGGCCGGCGGGGACGGGCCCGAGCGCGGCTGGCTGCTGCTCACGAAGGCCTTCACGGAACCGGACGCGCAGGTCCGCGAGGTGCTGCTCCGCGAGGCGATCGCGGTCGGGCGCCGGCTCGGCGACCCCGACATCGAGTTCGAGGCGCTGTCGTACCTGGGCGGCGTGCTGGTGATGACCGACCGTGTCGAGGAGGGCCTCACCTTCCTGGACGAGAGCCTGGCGGCGGTCTGCGCCGGCGAGCTGAAGGAGCTCGCCACCGTGGAGTCGATCTTCTGCGGGTTCTTCTGGGCGTGCGAGCTGGTCAACGACGTCCCACGCGCCGACCAGTGGATGCGCGCGGCCGCCGACCTCATGGAGCGGCGGAACGTCGTGGCCGCGTTCTGCCGTGCCCATTACGGCGGCATCCTCACGGCGGCCGGGCGCTGGGACCAGGCGGAGGTCGAACTGCTCGAGGCGGCCAGGCAGTTCGACCGGGGGCGCTCGCCGCGGCGCGACGCGGCGCTCATCCGGCTGGCCGAGCTGCGCGTCCGGCAGGGCCGCCTGGAGGAGGCCGCCCGGCTGCTGGAGGGCCTTGACCACCACCCGGACGCCGTGCGCGCGCTCGCCGCCCTGCACCTCGCCCGAGGCGAGCTGACGCTCGCGCGGGACCTGCTGGAGCGGGCCACCGAAGGCCGCGACGACGTGGTTCCCACGGTCGGCGACTTGACCGTGGTGGGCCCGCTGCTCGCCCTCCTGGTCGACGTCCACCTTGAGGAGGGGAACGTCGACGCCGCCGCCCGGGTCGCCGGACGGCTCGACCGCATCGCCGGAGCGCAGCGGGGCCCCTACCTCAAGGCCGCCGCCGCGCTCGCCAAGGGTCGGGTCTGTGTCGCCGGCGGGGAGGGGGACGCGCGGGCCTGCCTGCACGAGGCGCTGGAGGGATTCGCTCGGGCACAGCTGCCGGTGGAGCTCGCGCGGACGCGCCTGGAGCTGGCCCGCGCGCTCGCGGAAGGCTCCCCCGAGGTGGCGATCGCCGAGGCCAAGCTGGCCCTCCAGGACTTCGAGCGGCTGGAGGCCACCCGCAACGCGGACGCCGCCGCGGCGCTGCTGCGGTCGCTCGGCGCCCCGAGCCGCACCGGCCCCAAGGGGATCGGCGCGCTGACCAGGCGGGAGGCGGAGGTGCTCGAGCTCATCGGGGCAGGGTTGTCCAACCCCGAGATCGGCGACCGCCTCTTCATCACCCGCAAGACCGTCGAGCACCACGTGGGCAGCGTGCTGTCCAAGCTCGGCCTGCGGAACCGGGCCGAGGCGGCCGCCTACGCGACCCGGGAGAAGATCAGCCCCTAGATAGGGGACCTCCCCGATGCTCCCCGGCCCGCCGGCCGTGATGCTCACCCCATCCGCGCCGAGCAGGAGGGGACGCGCATGAGCATGAACGGGAACCGGTACGACGCGATCGTGGTGGGCGCACGCTGCGCCGGGTCGCCGACCGCGATGCTGCTGGCCCGCAAGGGCTACAAGGTCCTGGTCGTCGACCGGGCGACCTTCCCGAGCGACACGCTCTCGACCCACATCGTCCACCCACCGGGCGTGGCGTCGCTGCGCCGGTGGGGGCTGCTCGACCTGGTCACGGCGACCGGGTGCCCGCCGATCCACACCTACGCCTTCGACTTCGGCCCCTTCACCATCTCCGGGGCGCCCGGCACCGACGAGACCCCGACCGCCTACGCCCCCCGGCGGACCGTGCTGGACAAGCTGCTGGTCGACGCCGCGGCCGAGGCCGGCGCCGAGATTCGGGAGGGGTTCACCGTCACCGAGGTCCTCACCGAGGACGGGCACGTCACCGGCGTCCGCGGCCACGGCAGGAGCGGCGGCACGGTCACCGAGCGTGCCCGGGTGGTCGTCGGGGCGGACGGCCGGCACTCGCTGGTCGCCCGCGCGGTGCGGCCCGAGCAGTACCACGAGAAGCCGCAGCTCCTGGCCGGCTACTACACCTACTGGAGCGGGCTGCCGATGGAGGGCCGCTTCGAGACCTGGGTCCGCCCCGACCGGGGCTTCGCGGCCTGGCCGACCAACGACGACCTGACGCTGGTCATCGGCGGCTGGCCGTTCGCGGAGTTCGAGGCCAACAAGAACGACATCGAGGGCAACTACCTCAAGATGCTGGAGCTGGCCCCGGAGTTCGCCGACCGGGTCCGCGCCGCCACCCGCGAGGCGCGCTACGTCGGCACCGCCGTCCTGAACTACTTCCGCAAGCCCTACGGGCCAGGCTGGGCGCTGGCCGGCGACGCCGGCTACAACAAGGACTTCATCACCGGCCACGGGATCCACGACGCCTTCCGCGACGCCGAGCTCTGTGCCACCGCCCTTGACGAGGCGTTCTCCGGTGCCCGCCCCTTCGAGACCGCGATGGGCGACTACCAGGCAACGCGCGACCGGCAGGTCCTGCCGATGTACGAGTTCACGACCCAGCTGGCGACGCTCGAGCCCCCGCCGCCCGACCTGCAGCAGCTGCTGGGGGCCGTGCACGGCAACCAGGAGGCGATGGACGGCTTCGCCCGGGTCTTCGCGGGCGTGACCTCGCCCGCCGAGTTCTTCTCCGAGGAGAACGTCGGACACATCCTCGCCGGGACACGCTGAGCAGCGCCCTCCCCATGGCTCACGAGACCCGATGAGTCGCGGGTTCGCGCTCCGCTGTCCCTCGTTCACCTCTCGGCCGGGCAGGCGGGCGCGGCCGTGCCGGTCGTTCAGGGGTGGCCGGCATGGGCGGCCGGGGCGCGGGCGGTGAGGACGTGGCCGGTCTCCGGTCCGGTCATCAGGCGCTTGATGTTGTCCTCGAAGCCGTCCTGCATTCGCCAGTCCGCCGCGAGCATGAACAGCGTCCGTCCGTCCTCGCCGCCGAGCGTGCACGCGAACCCGGCCCGGTCGAGCGGAATCGTGTCCAGCACCGCCCCGCCCTCGGCGACCCGCAGGCAGACCGGACCATTCTCGGTCCATCCTGGCGTCCACACGGCTCCTTCGGTGTCCAGGACGATGCCGTCGCCGGGCAGTGCGGCCCACACGCGCCGGTTCGACAGGCTCCCGTCCGGGCTGATGTCGAACGCGGTGAGCGTGCCCGCGAACGACTCCGAGACGATCAGCGTCGAGTCGTCCGGGGTGACCGCCATCCCGTTGGGAAACGCGAGGCCTTCCGCGACCCGCCGGACCACGCCATCCGGTGTGATCAGCGCGACGAACCCGGGGGCCTCGCCCTCGCCGGGATGGAAGTCCGTGCCGCCGTTGACGTAGATCCTGCCGCGGCCGTCCACGACGATCTCGTTGAGGCCCGCGCCGAGCCCGCTCAGATCGACGTGGTCGACGAGTGAACCGTCGGGCTCCTGGCGCAGCAGCCGGCTCTCGGGCCCGGCAACCACCAGCAGCCGCCCGTCCGGCAGCCAGTCGATCGAGAACGGAATGGTGGTCGGCACCGTTGCCATCACCTCGGCATTGCCGTCGAGGTCGACAGCCAGGATCTGCTGGGTCCCCCAGTTGGACAGCCACAGCCGGCCGTCGTGCCAACGCGCCGACTCGCCGATCTTCAACCCGGTCAGCAGGACCTCGGTCATCACGGGACTCCTCAGCATCGACGGGAACCTTGTCACCATCTACACGAACGGCATCCATCCGGATCGACACCCGCACCGCGGAATCCGAAGGGACAGAAGACGGGACGCGGGGTGCTTCACCGCCTCTTGGATCTGCCGGCGGGACGCCTCTGCCCTGGTCATGGCTCACGAGACCCCCGGTGATTCGCGGGTTCGCGCTCTGCCTTCCCCTGTCTGTACTGGTTGGGCAGGGAGGCAGAGCCGATGACAGAAGAGTGTGATGGATCGTGGTGAACGCCCAGCTCCCGGCCGGTAGGTTCGGACGGTCGGTATCACGATGCTCCACCGTCCGTCCGCCGCCTTCCGGACCCTCACAAGCGCCGACTGCTGCCCAGATGCTGCTCGGCTGGGGCGCCCTTGGTCCGCTAAAATTACAGGTTTGTAAGAACGCCCGGTGTGCCCAAGGTGCGGAGGCAGCCGGATCGTCGAGCAAGCTGCCGCCCTCAGGAGGGCGCCCAGGATGGGCCACGAGATTGATTTCCTGCCGGTCGGCGGCGGGGAGCACGGCGGCGACGCGATCGCCTATCGCTTCGGCAACCTGCAGATGCGGTGCTAGGGTGGCTGTAGGTTCGTTGCGGTAGCTGGCGTTGGGAAGGCGTCGGTGGCCGGCATGGAAGAGGTCCGGGTGGCTGCGGTTCACCGTCCGCCGCGCCGGTGGCCGCTGGTGGTCGCCGGGATCGTGCTCGTCCTGGTCTGGGTGGCGAGCGGCCTGGCGCGGTTCTTCCTGGACTTGTTGTGGTTCCGTGAGGTTGGCAAGACCCAGGTCTTCTGGGGGGTGCTGGGCGCCGAGGTCGGCCTTGGCCTGTTGACCGGTCTGGGGACCGCGGTGATCGTCGGCGGCAATCTCTGGGTGGCTGAGCGCCTGTCGGTCGGCGCTGGCCTGCGGCCGGTCGAGGAGCCGGGCGTCGAGAGCCTTCGCGGGATGCTTGTGCCCCTGTTGCGCTGGCTCAGGCTTGGGGTGGTCGCCGTGCTCGGCCTGCTGGTCGGGTTCTATGGGGCTGGCCAGTGGCGGACCTACATGCTGTGGCGCAACCAGGTCCCCTTCGGGGACCAGGACGCCCAGTTCGGCCGTGACATCGGCTTTTATGTGTTCTCGCTGCCCTTGCAGCGGGCCGTGTTCGGGTGGCTGCTGTTCACCCTGCTGATGACCGTGCTGCTGGTTGCTGCCGAGCACTGGTTGCTGGGTGGCATCCAGCCGGCGGCCAGGGGGAACCGGGTCGCCCCTCATGTGCACGCGCACCTTTCGATCCTGCTCGGCTGCATCCTGCTGCTGAAGGCCTGGGGCTACCGGCTGGACCAGTTGTCGTTGGTGTTCTCGCCCCGCGGGGTGGTCACCGGCGCCTCCT